>DAIREY010000110.1:0-1651 GCA_036795335.1 Patescibacteria group bacterium | reverse complement strand
AATTGAAAAAGTATCGGCAAAGGATATTATGAGAGTAGCCAATGATATTTTTGCAAATGATAAATTGAATTTAGCGGTGGTTGGTCCGTTTGGTGATGATGAAAAATTTAGAAAGATTTTAAAATTTTAGCGGAGGATCATATGATAGAAAGAACTTTGGTGGCTCTAAAACCTGATGCGGTGCAACGAGGTTTGGCGGGTGAGATAATCCATCGTTTTGAAAAAGTGGGTTTAAAAATAGTAGGAATGAAAATGAAGTGGGTGGATGAAGAATTTGCGAAAAAACATTACACAGAAGATATATCAATAAGACGGGGAGAGCATGTACGACGATATTTGGTGGAATTTTTGTTGGTGGGTCCGGTGATTGCTATGGTATTGGAAGGTGTGGATGCAATTGAGGTATGCAGAAAGTTGGTTGGTTCGACCGAGCCAAAGACGGCAGCTCCCGGAACAATACGTGGTGATTTTTCTCACGTAAGCTATGATTATTGTGATAGTAAAGAGATGGTGGTAAAAAATGTGATTCATGCGTCCAGTGATCAAAATGACGCAAAACATGAAATTGATTTGTGGTTTGCCAAAGATGAGCTGCATGATTACAAAAGCGTGCACGATGTTCATATTTTCGATTAATTATTGAAAAAGCCAAGATATTACAACAAAAAAACAGAGCCAATCAGCTCTGTTTTTATATTTTTTGAAAAGAATGAAATCTAATTAATTTGATAGGCAATAGTTTTGACAAGTACGTTGTCGATGTAGATGTTGGCTTGATAGCTGCCGTGTTGCCAATCACCATTGGTTTGAAGAAAGTTGGCGTTGTATGTTTTGTCGATAACAAAATGGATTTTTTGATTTTTGGAAATCGTTTGAACCTGGGAAGTAAATTTTTCGATATTGTCCAGATAGACCCATTCAACTTTTACTTCACTGTTTTTGGTGACTTTGTCATTGAATTCTAAGGTGAGATAGATTTCTTTGTCAGTTGGGGCAAAAACACTGGTGGTATTGATAGGGTTGTGAGCGGAATCAACCGACTTGCATGTTTGAATACTATTGATCCAGTTGCTTTTTTCAGTGTAAACACTGGTTTCGGATGATACAACTTCAAAAGTTTGCGAAGCGTAAGTCTTGTCTTCGATGACAAAATCAACACTATAATTTCCAACTGGCCAACTTAATCCGGGGCGCCGACCTTCAAAAATCATGGTCCCGCTTTGTTTGGTGTTTTTGGTATCAGAGTCAATTATTTCTTTATCGCCATCTTCGTCCAACATAGAGAAGTTGATTTGAATATATGTTTGAGTGCCATCTTTGGGGGTAGTGAATTTGGCTTGTCCGTAGATGATGGGAGTATTGCTTGGATAGGTGGTGAGAGGATTGGTGATGAGCGAAGTTTTTTCATCACGATGGTCGGAGAGAGAAATTTGAGTGACAGTGTAATCATTTTGTCCACAACTACATAATGATAGAATTAATACAGGCAAGAAAAAAATATTGGCTAGTTTGGCGTTCATAATTTTAGTGTAAAATAATATTTGATATATTATTTTGATTATAACAAATTTTTTAGATAAATTATTATGCTGTATTATATTTGGCCTTTTTTATTATCGATGGGTGTGTCATTGTTGTTGACGCCGGTTTG
>DAIREY010000109.1:0-1672 GCA_036795335.1 Patescibacteria group bacterium | reverse complement strand
AATGTTCGCACATTGATCTGTTCACCTTCCGCCAACCCCATCACATTTGGTTCAATTTGCGTATCTGCCGCGATTATTGAAATTACTTGATCCAATTTCAATTGTTCCAAAGCCACAATCGCGGTCATCAATTTTGTCGTTGAAGCCATTGCTCGTTGTTCGTCGGCATTTTTTTCCCATAACACGCTTCCGTCAGTTTGACTTATTGCAATAGCCGACGTGGCTTCCACGACCGGATATGACCATTCGTCGTTGACATATGGCAATCTGTCGGGCATCTCAATATCGACTGTTTTGATTTCGTCTATCGGTTTGTTATTTTCTGCTGCATTTTTATCCATTTGATAAGGATTACCGATACCAACTTTTTGCATCGCATCGATCACGACTTGATTCGGATTGTTGACACCGATCAATTCCAAAATCACCATCAAACCGGAAAACATAAGTTTTATTCCTTCCAACCAATAGTTCATAAATATATATTTCCATTAAAATCAAAAATCATATCTTTATTATCTAATAGTGTCTTGTTTTCGGCAAATTTTTTTACAAAAAAACAAAGACCTTGGCGTTACTCGCCAGGGCCTTTGTGATCAAATTATATTTAATAACAATTAGAGGTCTTCGTCACCCAAATCTACTGCTCGTCCGCCTTCCGGTTCAACAATTTTCATTGTTACGCGAGCTTGATTTTTAGCTCCCAAAACCTTCAATAGAGATCGAATAGCTTTTGCGGTGCGTCCTTCTTTACCGATTACTTTACCCATATCAGTTGGGTCAACATACAAAGTAATCAATACACCTCTTTCATCAATTGTTCGTTCGGTACGAACTTTGTCTGGATTGTCAACGATTGCTTTGACAATGTATTCGATAAACGCTTGATCTTGTCTAGTTTCTTCAGTCATGTCACTCCTAATAAAATATTAATTCAAATAAGCGATTCTTAAAACTAAAGTTGCTTTTTTAAAAAAATAACGATAGTTTAAGTCCTAATAATTTTAGCTATGGGCAACTCACCAAAAACTTTAACTTCGACCTTACTTGTTTATAGCTCATTACACATAACAATATCATTCTATCATATATATGTGATTTTTACAACAGCAAAAAAACAACCACCACTAATATTGATTGTTTTCTTGACAATTTTTTTGATAACAAATTTTGTTACTTAAGCGGCGGTCGGTTCAACGGGCACTTCAGTAGCAGCCGGTTGTGCTTGTTCTTCCGGTACTTCTTTCTTTGGTTTTCTTTTCTTTTCCACTGTATACAATTTTGGCAAATCTTCTTTTTTTAGCAATCCTTCTTTCACCAAAATCATACCTACTGTTCGAGAATAACAAGCTCCAGTTTTGAGCCAATGCGCCACCCGATCTTTGTCGTAAATCAATTCCTTGCTTTTTGGATTGTACGTTCCCAAATATTCCACCACTTTACTGGTAGGCGGATTTTGCTTTTCATTGACTACTACTCGATAAAATGGTTGCTTTTTCTTACCAAACCGAGCTAAACGAATCATTAGCATAGTTCAAGAATTTACTTATTATAATTTATATCTTTACACAAATCTTATTATACGCATGCCGATTAGTCAAATCAATACTTATTAAAAAACATTGCCAAAATTGATATGCAGCCGGATGATAGTCATTTTTTGCATACATTT
>DAIREY010000108.1:0-1677 GCA_036795335.1 Patescibacteria group bacterium | reverse complement strand
TGCATCATAGCTTCAATGGAATAAGTATTTTCGGCACCGGCAAATTTATCGAACGACGGTTTTTGACCTTTAGCTACTGGCATAGCCAAATAATCTTTGGCGAATTGCGCGTAGGTATTGAGCATGTCTAAAGTAAAATCAACCGCTTCTTTGGAAGTGGCATGAGCGGTATGTCCTTCTTGCCACAAAAATTCCGTAGTGCGCAAGAAAAGCCGCGGTCGTTTTTCCCAACGAACAACATTGGCCCATTGGTTGATGAGTAAAGGTAAATCGCGATATGATTTGATCCATCTAGAATATGTATCATACATGATAGTCTCGCTAGTTGGTCGAACAACAAGCGGCTCATCCAATTTTTTGCCACCACCATGAGTTACAATAGCTAGCTCAGGATCGAATCCTTCCACATGTTCCGCTTCTTTTGCTAGAAAACTTTTGGGGATGAAAATAGGAAAATAGGCGTTCTTGACTCCTTTGGATTTGATGATGCGATCAAGAGCAGTTTGGATTTTTTCCCAGATAGCATATCCATATGGTTTGATGATCATGCAACCTTTGACCGGAGCGTGCTCGGCCAGATCAGCTTTCTCGACAATATCATTGTACCATTTCGAATAGTCAATGTGACGCGGAGTGATTTTGCAGTTTGAAGACATCTTGTGTTGGGTTATTTCAATAAAAAATTATGATAAGCCGGCGGCATAAATAAAAAATACTGCAATAGCATTTTTGAGAATATGTGTAATCAAACAAGGCCATAAAGATTGGCTTTTGTGATAAACAACACTAAGAATCAGTCCGAATATCAGAGTAAAGATAATGACGTTTAATTGAAAATGCAGCAGTGACCAAATGATAGTACTAACCAAAGCACCGATAAGTAAATTCCATCTGTTAGCAGAGGCGGGAAAAATTATGCCTCTAAAAACCACTTCCTCCAAAAGCGGACCAATAATAATTGCGTATATGATTAATAATATTTGCGTAACAATGGTCATACCCGGTGCAAATATTTCTTGCGATTGTTCAAGATTGACTGAAGGAAAAAAATAGACAACTACCGGGGCGATAATAATCCATGCTACAAAAGTAATCGTAAAAGATACGGCTACGTAACCGATTAGTTTGATGGCAGAAATGGGACGAAATCCAAAATCTCGTAAACTAAGATGATGCCTTTTACAAATAGCGAAGACGATAACAAAAATAAGAGAAGCGGCCAAATATTCATATACGACTGCCAAAAAATTACTGGAAACACCCAGCAAAGCAGAAATTGAATCAATGTGGAAAATTGACTTAATAATTATTATCAAGACAGAAAACAAGATAGATAAGACAAATCCAGTCAAAGCCAAGAAAGCGTCCAGAAGATCAAGCCGGTTAAGTGGAAATGGCTGGGAGACGTTGTAGTTAGAAATATCGTTGGACATCACCAATGGTTACGATGATTAATATACTAATAATGGCAATAAAACCAATCAAATGAATAATATTTTCTGTTTGAGCAGAAATTTTTTTGCCAAATATTTTTTCACCCAGAATAAACCAAACTCTTCCTCCGTCCAAAGCCGGTAACGGTAGATAATTTATTATTCCTAAATTGATACTAAGAATAGAGATGAGCTGCAAAACATACACCAAGCCCATAGATGATGCTTCAGTGGTGATCTTATA
>DAIREY010000107.1:0-1694 GCA_036795335.1 Patescibacteria group bacterium | reverse complement strand
CTTGGCCGGCATTATTTCTGTCTTGATGATTGTCATCAGCGGCTACAACCTCATCTCGTCTGCCGGCAATCAAGAATTGATTCAAAAAGGAAAAAATGGTCTGACCTACGCCATATCCGGCCTAGCCATCACCCTTCTTGCCGGCATTATTATGTGGTCTATTCAAAGTATTCTTGGTCTTACAATATAGCAATATCGTTATTCAAAATATACAATCTATGACAAAAAAAATTAAACAATATCTATCTCCCATTTTATCCACAGCTTTTCTACTTATCCACCGCACTGCTCTGGCCGCCACCGATCTCAAAATCCTTGGTTATGATTTTCAAAAAACATCCAGCGAAGTAGGTTTCCTCGACATTATCGGTTTTGTACTCTACCTCGGACGCAATCTGATTGGTATTGCCGGTTTTATTGCTATAATATATATGATGATTGGCGGTTTTAGCATCATGTATTCCGGTGGCAATCAGGATCAAGTTCAAAAAGGAAAAAATACACTCACCTATGCCATCTTCGGTTTCATTGTCGCCGTCACCGCTTTCTTATTGGTCACCTCCCTCATGAAATACCTCACCGGCATCACTCTCGAACAACTACCCACTTCCTCTTCCGCCGGCAAAACAACTCCATAGTTATCGATATTTTTATCAAATATTTTCAAAATATTTTCGGGCCACTATGCTAAATTTATTATTCCTACAACTTATTGCTCAAACCAATACTCAAACCTCTACTGACACCAAAACTCAGCTTGGTGATCGCATTGGTTTTTTGGATTCCACCATTCCTGGTGCCAACAATATTACCGATCTAATCACTATTCTTATTGAATATGCTCTGGATATCGTCGGCGTCATTGCCGTTGCCATGATTATTTATGGTGGATTTCTCTACGTCACTTCCGGCGGAGATGAAAATAAAGCCAAACAAGGCAGCCAAATTATCACCTACGCCGCTATCGGCATTATAGTTGTCTTGGCCGCTGTCGTCATTGTCCGCACCGTCCGCACCAGCGTCGGCGCCGCCTAATCAATTTTTATTTAAAAATATTAAATATATTTTATTATGCCCTATTCATTTTTTCCCATCCTGGCTGCTCTCGAAGACAACATCAAAACTCCTTTTTCCGGTGACACTACTATCATAGATATTATTGGCAACGTCATAAACTACGCATTTATCATTGTGGGCATTCTCTCTGTTTTTTTTATCATTATCGGTGGATTTCAATATGTTGTCTCCGGCGGCAACGACGAAAAAACTAAAAAAGCGGTTTCGACTATCACCTACGCTGTTGTCGGCCTAATAATTGTCTTTGTTTCCTATGCCATTATCGAGTTAG
Organism: Patescibacteria group bacterium; assembly: GCA_036795335.1. Classification (GTDB taxonomy): domain Bacteria; phylum Patescibacteriota; class JAHJAL01; order JAHJAL01; family JAHJAL01; genus DAIREY01. The sequence goes on along the minus strand of DAIREY010000107.1, from coordinate 346 downwards.
TTAAAAAAGCTATTTCTTATTCGTAATCCAAAAAATCCATGCAATAAAAAATAATCTTGAAAATATATTTGTTATAATATACATTATTCGCACATATATCTTTTGTTATTTAATTTTTAATTAATAATATTTTAGAGGAAAAAAATGAAAAATTATTTAAAGAAAGGCTTTATCGCTCTTTCCAGTATCGGCGCTACTGCTGTCTGTTATGGTACTGCTTTAGCTAACAGTTCAATATCACAACCATCACAATTGGGCAATTTTAAAAACAAAAGCATTGAAGAAATTGCTATTTTGATCATTACCTACGCCTTAGGCATCTCCGGTTTAGTAGCAGTAGTGTTCC
>DAIREY010000037.1:0-8633 GCA_036795335.1 Patescibacteria group bacterium | reverse complement strand
TACATTACATAATACTGATACAAACGGGATGACATTGGCAGTTAATACTGAATACAATGCCTTTGCATCAGAGATAGTAAATGGAGGTAACTACAAATCGACGATAGCTAATTTAATTTATTGTTGGGAAAAGCCAAAAAATTCTTTGGAAAAATCATACCCGCATGGTATTGCCAAGAATAGGTTGTATGAATATTTGGCTGGTAATAGAGGAAGTGATGCTAAATATATTTTGAGTTGGAAAAGATTTTTTTATTATCCAAGGGAATATATAGAAAAAACCTTGGAGATGAAAAAAATTTTTGAAAAGGAAAGGGGAAACAGATATTATTTTCGTTCAAAAAAATATTTGTTTCAGCAATATATAATCTTTATTGTTATATTAGCCAATATATTTTTTGTATATGTAATAAATAAGAAATATGTGAAAAACTAAAAGCTAAAGCGCACTCTAAATGGTGCGCTTTTGATATTGAATTCGGGTTTGTTTTGGTTTAATCCAAACGTAATCGACTTAATGATATAATTTGCATGTATTTTTATATTTAGCAAAAAAAGAGATGAAAGAATATTTGTTGCAAAAATTACCACTAATCGAGCAGGAAATTGATAATTTGTTGAAAGTAAAAATAGATCAAGAATGGTATCGGAAGAATGTTGACGAACAAATGTCCGGTCTCGACAAGCAAGCCAGAAACAAGCTGGAATTTGATGCCGAAGCATGGGAAGAGGCGATCAATAAACCAATGATTGATATGCTGGAGCGGGGCGGAAAAAGATTGCGACCGATCATGTGCGTTTTGATGCACGAGATGTTGGGTGGACAGGAAAAAAATATTTATAAATTGGCCGTTCTTCCAGAATTAATTCATAATGCCACTTTGATGGTGGATGACATTGAAGACAATTCACTAACTCGACGGGGCAAAGATTGTACTTATCGTCAATTCGGGGTAAATATTGCCGTCAACAACGGAAACTTTTTTTATTTTTACCCTTCTTGCCTGGCTAATAAACTTATTTCTTCTGAGAAGCAAAAACTGGCGATCTCTGAGTTGATTTGTGATAAGATGATGAAGCTTCATATCGGACAGGCGATGGACATTGTATGGGCAAATAACAAGACATACGACAAGATCAACAAAGAGAAATATTTGTTGATGTCAGCGTATAAAACGGGAGCTTTATTATCAATCGCCATGCAAATAGGCGCTATAACAGCGGGCGCCGACGACAATATTCGACAAGCCATTGATCAAATGGCGATAAAAATGGGAGTGGCATATCAAATTCAAGACGATATTTTGAATTTAAAGGCTGGCGAAGAATGGGGCAAGAAAATCGGCGAGGACATAACCGAAGGAAAAATTACTCTATTGGTAGTGGAAGCATTGAACAAAGCTAACGAAAAAGACCGAATCAAATTGATTGATATTCTCAAACAAAAAACCACCGATCAAGAATTGATAAGGACGGCAATCGCCATCATGGAAAATTACCAAATATTTGATGTAACGAGTCAATTAGCAAACGATTTGATTCAAGAATGTAAAAATGATTTGCGGCAATATTGGCCAACAAATCATTTTTCAAAAATCATGCATGAATTACTGGATTATTTGGTAGCAAGAAAAAAATAATAATTAAATATTTTGAGTATAGGCAGTTTTGTTTCTAAGAGAAGAATTGATAGTTTGACGTATAAAGAAGACTTCTTTGAGAACTTTGAGGCTATCTTTGATTGGGTCAACATGGCTACCGGCTTGATCGTGCCAATCGACCGCGATTTCACCAACGGAATAATCCAATATTTTAGCCAAAACAAGAATTTCAATATCAAAGCTCCAACCGGTCATGTTTTGACGAGCGAATAGATCTTGCGCAACCGGTTTTTTGAATAATTTGAAACCACATTGAGTGTCGCTAAGCGAAAGATCAAGCATGGTTTTGATGAGATAGTTGCCGCCGCGCGCAATCAATTTGCGATAAAACGGTTGGGGAGTTTTGATGCTATCTGATTGTAAATACCGAGATCCAATTAAGATATCAAATTGATTGCGCGCCGACCACAAACGCTCCAGCATAGCAATGGGAGTGGCCATGTCAGCATCCACAAACATAATCCATTCGCCGCCGGCACGTAGCATACCGGTTTTGACGGCGGCGCCTTTGCCTTGATTTTGTCTGTGACGAATCAACTTGAGACGAGGCATATTAGGAAAAAAGCCACGTACAATGTCGACAGTGGTATCAGTCGAACCATCATCCACAACGATTATTTCGAAATCATACTGTTGGTCAGTCAAGTAACGATATGATTGAGATAATGTATGAGCAATTCTTTGGCCTTCATTATAAGCCGGCACCACAATAGACAAAATGGGTTTATTTTCCACGTGATTATTTTCAATAAAAAATAAGTTTTGCCCCTTTTGATGTTGGCTAGATTGTTGCATAATTATTGTTTTTTGGCAAGGATTTTTGTGCTAAAAACATATCACAAAATACTATTTTTTATTTTTAATTATCTTGATCTTGTTTTTTTATTTTTTCCAGAAGATCTTGGATGTGATTGGCGTAGTCAATGGAATCATCTTTAATGAAAAATATTTTGGGAGTGAATTTGATGGTTAATTTTTCCGCCAGTAATCGATTAAGTGCGACTTTTTTTTCATTTAGCAACTCGACAATTTCGTCGGTATGGCGATAGGCAGAAATACTTATTTGACTATAATGTAGATCGGCGGATGTTTTGACTTTGGTGACGGAAATAATTCCCCAGACGGGGTCAATGTCGCGTCTAATAATCTCTCCCAATAATTTTTTTATTTCCTCATTTATTTTGGTGATACGAAGGGATGACGACATATAGTGATTGTTAGTAAGTAGTTTTTCGTGTGTCTATATTATATAATATTTTTGTATTTTTAGGGAAAATATTCTATCAATTCAGAAATATTGTTTATAAATTGCGGCACAAGACTAACTATTTTTTATGATTTGTTCTAAAATAATGATAGATATTATAAACATAATTATCAGGAGAGATGAAAAAAAACGTAAAAATAACTAATGGGCTGACGATTGTTTTTTTAACAACTATTATTATTTTGTTTAGCGGATGCCATACAATGAATATCGTTGACGACTCGGATCAGATCGAAACAGATTTGACTGCAACCGAAATAAAAAAAGGAAGTTCCGGTGAATCGTTGACGGTAGAAAATACCGGCACAGAGTTGGCCAAGATGGAAGAAGAAATTTACACTAAAGAGGACGAATTATTATTGGCCGAACAAACTTTGGATGAAGCGGAAATTGCCAACTATGAAGAAGCGGAACAAAGTACCGAAATTACAAACGAAAAAGACGAAGAGATTTATTTAGCCGGGTTGGAAGATGATTTAAACGAGTACGACGAGATGATTGAAGAAGTGGAGTCTTTGACAAATGAATTGGAGGTTTTGTTGGATGATTACAATCAAGCATTGGCTTCAACGGCCGAATTTTATGACGAATTAAATGAAAATGCACAACAAGCAGTTGATACCGGAGAGGATATTTATAAGACAATAAATGCCAGTGTTGGCGAAGCACAAGATCAAGCCGAAGAAGCAAAAACTGAATTAGAAGCGATGTCTGAATTGGTCAAAATTAGAAAAGAATTATGGGCACAAAACAAAGATAATATGTCCGGGCAGTTGGAAGAAACCGCTCAATACTGGCAAACAATGAAAATCCAGTTTGATACCCTCAATAAATCAAACGGCAACAATTTTTCAAAACAGTTTGTAAATAAATATTTTGCGCAATTACCAAGTTATCTCAATCATAGTCAGATGGGCAGTTTGGGAGGCAATGCAACAATTCCGGACATGTCCGGAATTGATAATGGTTTTAATATACCAAAATTGAATCGATAAATAAGCACTTGATTAACAAAAAAACGCCGTGATGGCGTTTTTTTGTTAATATATTGAATGTGCAAATACCCAAATTGTTTAACGCTTGGAAAACTGAGTGGCGCGGCGGGCGCGATGTAAGCCCGGTTTTTTTCTTTCTTTCATGCGAGGATCACGTTTGAGCATATCAGTTTTACGGAGAATAGAACGATTTTCTTCATTGTATAAAACCAAGGCGCGCGCAATAGCCAACTTGAGAGCACCGGCTTGACCATTTTGACCGCCACCAACAATCTTGACCGATAGATCAAATTTGCTAGTATTGCCGGTAAGTTCAAATGGTTTGTAAACAATTTCCTGCCAACCAGTAATCGTGAAATATTGATCAACTGGCTTGTCGTTTACAAAAACGAGTCCGGAACCTTGATACATGCGCACAGTAGCGGTAGCGGTTTTACGACGACCAATAGTGTGAATATATTTACCTTTGAAGTGAGGGATGTTGTCTGACATAAAAGTTAAAAGTTAGTAATGAATTTAAGATATATTATAGATTGATAAACTTAACATTTTGATGAGGATGTTTGTCGGATTTGTAAACTCGCAATTTTTTGATCATTTTCTTACCTAGCAGACTTTTGGGCAACATTTTGCGAATTGATTCGAAGATAACTTTGTCTGGAGTTTTGTTCATTAAATCTTGCAAAGTGGCAGACTTCATATTGCCGACATAGCCGGTATGATGATGATATTCTTTTTGTTGCAATTTAAAACCGGTTACTTTGGCTTTGGCGGCATTCACAATTACAACATAATCGCCGGAGTCAAAAATCGGGGTGTAGCCAGGTTTGTGTTTGCCCATCAAAATAGTGGCAGCTTGGGAGCTAAGGCGACCCAAAACAACATCAGCGGCGTCCAATAAATACCATTGGCGAGCAGAGCGATCAATTTTGTAACTAGTGAGTTTCATAATATATAAATTTAGGTAAAAAAACTTGTAAAGTGATAATTATTTAACAAATTCAACCAACACTTGAGCGGCATTGTCGCCGGCACGATTGGCCACCTTGGTGGCACGCAAATATCCGCCGGGTCGTTGTTGGTATTTTGGACCATAAACTTCCATCATTTTTTTAACTGCGACTTCGTTACCCAAGTTTTTGATTAACAGACGGCGGTCATGCAAAGTGCCTCGCTTGGCTTTGGTGATAAGTTTTTCCAAGTACATTTTAAGACTGCGCATCTTGGCGGGTGTAGTGGTTATTTTTTCATAAAATATCAGAGAGTTGGCCAAGCTTTTGAGCATTTGATGACGTTTGTCTCTAGCACGGGATAAATTGTTTTTCTTGATTCTTTTTTTCATGATATGTCTTCTTTAAGTAGTATATGTGTTATGACGGTAGTAATTGATTAAAAATTATCGGTTGCGAAAGAAAAATTAACGATCGGATTGTAATTTATCAATAGCTTCTTTGATTTCGGTTACGGCTCGCGCACCCAATCCAGGCAAAGTGGACAATTCTTCATAATGCTTATAAATGTCACTGATAGTCTTAATATCATTTTTCAATAAAGCATTAAGAGTACGAGTGGAAAGATTTATTTCTTCCACTTTGATCGATTCTATATCTTCACCACCAGCGCTATGAGCTTTGCTGGCAGCTTCGGCAGTTGATCTGGCAATGCCGTCGTGGGTAAAGATGGCAAAATGGTCAACCAAAATATGAGCAGCGTAGTCAAGAGTGTCACGAGCCTCGATTGTGCCATCGGTTTCTATTTCAATGGTAAGTTTGTCTAAATTGGTTTGATCACCGACACGAGTATTTTCAACGTTGTAATTAACTTTTTGAACAGGATTAAATAAAGCGTCAACCGCAATACAACCGAGTTCGTTTTTTTCATTTTCACGAGCTTCAACCGGTATGTAACCACGACCTTTTTCAATAGTTATTTCCATGGAAATTTTACCCTTGTTGTCATCGATAGTAGCGATGACCAAATCCGGGGTGACGATTTCTACTTCGGAATTTTTGGTAATCATGTCAGCGGTGACTTGACCGGCTTTTTTGGCTTCCAATTTGAGAACAACGGGTTCGTCCGAATACATCTTCATGCGCAACTTCTTGAGATTGAGAATAATTTCCACCACATCTTCTTTGACATAAGGGATAGTGGAAAATTCATGCGTAACGCTATCGATTTTGACAGAGGTAACAGCAGCACCTTCAAGACTGGAAAGGAGAGTGCGGCGAAGTGAGTTGCCGACTGTAACGCCAAAGCCAGGTTGCAATGGCTCAACAACAAATATGGCATTGTATTTGTCATCACTTATACACTTTATTTCTGGCAAGAGGATTGGTTCCAATGATACCTCCAAATAAGTTAGCGAGAATAAAATTCGATGATAAGTTGCTCATTGATTTGAGCATCAATGTCATCTTTTTTGGGAAGAGAAACAATTTCGCCGCTGAATTTTGAGTTGTCAGCTTTGATCCAAACCGGCGCTTTATAATCGTGCAAATTAACTTGTTCACTGAAATATTTATTATTTTTGGCACTGTCTTTGACGGAAATAGTGTCACCAATGCGACATTGAAAAGAAGGAACATTCACTTTTTTACCATTGACCAAAATATGTCCGTGAGAAACGACTTGCCGAGCCAAACGTCGAGAAGGAGTCCAACCCAAACGGAAGACAACATTGTCTAATCTGGTTTCCAACAGTTGAAGTAACACAGTACCGGTAACGCCTTTTTTCTTGGCGGCAATAGTGTAATATTGATAGAATTGTTTTTCCGGTAAACCATACATGCGTTTGGTTTTTTGCTTTTCGCGCATCTGAACACCATAGTTGGATGGTTTGCTACGCTTGGATCCGTGCAGACCCGGAGCGTAATTTTTGCGAACAATAGCACATTTTTGAGAAAAACAACGTTCTCCCTTTAAAAAGAGTTTTTCACCTTCGCGGCGACATTTTCGACAAGCTGGTTCTTTGGATGGCATAATATAAAAAAAATCAAATAACAAATTTCAAACTTCAAACATGTGTTTCACGTTTGAAATTTAAAATCTGAAATTTATTACATAAAATTGTTAGATGCGGCGAGCTTTTTTGGCACGACAGCCATTGTGGGGCATCGGGGTGACATCTTTGATGGACAAAATATCGATACCTTCGGCATGCAAAGCACGGATAGCTGATTCGCGACCGGAGCCAATGCCTTGAATAACGACGTCAACTTCTTTGAGGCCAAAATTTTTGGCTTTGGTGGCGGCTAATTTGGCAGCAACGGAAGCGGCAAAAGGAGTGGATTTCTTGGTACCCTTGAAGCCGGCGCCGCCGGAACTACCCCAAGCGATAACATTGCCTTTTTTGTCAGTCAAAGAAACGATGGTGTTGTTGAAAGTGGATTGAATGTAAGCCATACCGGAAACAACGGAGGCGCGTTTCTTTTTTTTCTTAGGTGCGACGGATTTGGATTGTGGTTTTTCTTTAACGTTAGCCATAGGATGAAATGCTTGATATGTTTAATGTAAGTAATAGATAAATAATAGATTGACAAAATGACAAAATCAACTAGGGAATTAGGTCTTTTGAGCAATCGGTTTTTTGGTGCCGCCAACAGTGGAACGACGACCACGGCGAGTACGTGCGTTGGTCTTGGTGCGTTGACCGCGTAAAGGTAATTTCTTGGCATGACGATCACCGCGGTATGAACCAATTTCACGCAAGCGTTTGATATTGTTGGAGATGACTTGGCGTAATGAACCTTCGACGGTGTAGTTTTTGTCGATAATGTTGCGAATAGCATCCAATTGATCATCAGTCAGATTTTTGACACGAATATTGGGATCGACTTGAGCGGCAACCAATATCTTGTTGCTGGTAGTACGACCAATGCCAAAAACATAAGTAAGAGCAATTTCTACTCTTTTTTCAGTTGGGATTTGTACACCGGAGATACGAGCCATTTTTTAAGTATTAAGAAGTAAGAAGTAAGTAATAGAAAATCTCAAATTTCAAACTTGAAGGGACTCTAAACAATAATTGAAAAAATTAACCTTGTCGTTGTTTGTGACGAGGGTTGGAACAAATAACACGGACACGGCGAACTTTGCCGGGCTTGTTGCGACGGACAATGATACGGCATTTTTGACATCTAGGTTTGACAGAAGCGGATACTTTCATGGAAATTATATTAATTAATCTATATTTTGAAGAAATTTCAAATTTTAAATGAATCACAAAGTCTCAAGTTTCAATATCCAGGTAAAGGAATATGCAATAAACAATATTCAATATGCAATGAAAAAATAATTTAAATACTAGTTATTACTTATTTCTTATTTCTTACTTGTGGCGATAAGTAATGCGGCCCTTTGTTAAGTCGTAGGGCGTCATTTCCACTTTGACTTTATCTCCCGGCATGATACGAATAAAGTTCATACGCATGCGGCCGGAGATAACGGCAATTATTTCATGATCATTTTCGAGTTTTACCTTGAACATCCCGTTGGAAAGCGACTCGTCAACTATTCCTTCTAATTCTATCACTTCTTTGGATTTCTTGGCAACATCTTTATTTTGTGAATGTTTTTTAGTCATAGCAAGTTTTATTTTAGCATTTATCAAATGAAATGCAAGCGGAATGAGGGCAATATACAATAATCAATAAGTGTAAAGTTTCACCTCTTTGTTAACAATTCATTAGGATTTTTAATGAATATGTC
>DAIREY010000036.1:0-8775 GCA_036795335.1 Patescibacteria group bacterium | reverse complement strand
ACTGACGATACCGGTAACGCTGGCTTCAATGGTATCTTTGAGAACAGAAAATGATTTGATATTACTGTAATAATCACTGCCACCGCGAGCGCGGACATAGATCGTCACATTTCCATCAGCCGGGTAACTATTCCAAGAGGTTAGATCGCCTGAACCGGTAATGGTAATATCGTTGGCCGGACTGGCGGCGGTCGTCAAATCGTACCAATCGCTTTGATTGAACGACCCTTGCAAAGTAACATTAGAACTTGTAGCTTCGTAAATTACATTTTGAGCGGAAATATGGAAAGAATTTTTATTGAGATTGTTTATATAACTTTGATCCGTTGAGGCCGAATTAATACTGATACCGCCAATCTCATAAGTCATAGTTGGTGAAGGAGAAAGAGCTTCATTATTTTCATTGCCGGCGTTATCCCGACAACGCATATAAATATTTTTCAATCCGTAACCGGTCAAATCAAAACTACAGGCGGTGGTACTGCCGCAAGTATTGGCCATAGCGGCATAACTTTGATCGGACTCACTCCAGCGACAAAATGCTGCATCATCGGAAGCGGAATAAATGATGTCAGTTTGTCCGTCATTGGTTGCATCATTAAAAGGAATCGTATCATCTCCGGCGACATTGAAAACCGAAGTAACGATCGGATTAACTGTGTCTTTATCAATATTAAAACTTGCTACATTACTGGTATTGTAGGTACTGATTGCTCGAACATAGATGGCGATATCGCCGTCAGTGGGATAACCATTCCATCCAGTGACATCCAGGTCGCTACTAAGGGAAATATTATTTACCGGCGTAATTGTCTGATCGACTTCGTACCAATCGACTTGGTTCCAAGAAGCTTGGGCAGTCAATGTCGTATCGACTTCGTCACAAATAATGCCATCGACACTGATATTGAAATTGTGTTTGTTGTTGTTATTTAAAGATGTCTGATTTGTCGAACCGCTTTCGATAGTCATAAGAGAATTTTCGTAATCCAAAGTAACAGCGGAAACAGATGACGTCGTTTGAACATTGGTAGTGGTCGGAATCAGGCGATATTGAAAATATTGATGAGGAGTAGAAGTAATTGTGCTTCCACTTGAATCAGTTAAATAATCGGACACCGATTCAAAATCATCCAGCCAAACCGTGTGACCTTCCGAGCCATTGGTTAATCTGGTAGTAATTTGGGTAACTGCGTCGCGTTGAGAAGACATCGAAGAAGTAATGTCAAAATATTCTCTTTGCCACTTGAAAACATCGGCATTAATTGAATAACCGCTACTCGGAAAAGTCGAACCACTATCCCAACTACCCACTGTGACTGCGCCGGTGGTAATATCAACCGAATCAACTGTGCCTTGGGCAATATATTCTGTCCCGTCATAATTTTCGCGAACAATAATTTTATCACCGACAAACAGATTTGAACCTTTTTGACTTAAGCCTTTCTTGGTAGCATCAATCGTAAAAGATGTATCGGAACTATCACTAATCAAATTACCACTGTCCAAATTGGCGGCGAAATCAATAGTAACTGTATGAGTTCGGCTACCGATTTCATACGCTTGGCGAATATCGTCAGCGCTACGGGAAATTTTTTCTATTCGTATTTCATCCAGATCGCCATAAAACAATCCTAACCCGCTAGTTGCGTGACCATCTTTGCCAATATATAAAGTTTGACCATTATTATAATTATTGGCATCAGTAAATGAACTAGTCAAAACGCCATTGATATAAAATTTATCAACTCCCGAGGTTCGAGTAATTGCTATATGAGTCCATTGACCAACCGGAACAGTAGCTACACTTGTTCCCATAATTGTCTTACTAGTATGCCATTCCAGTCGATTGGCCGTAGTATAGAATTCTAGATTCCAGTGATCATCGGAATTATTGTTGTATCTGTTACCAATTACTGATCGACTTGTGGCACTACTAGTAGTTTTCATCCACAAACTAACAGCAAAATCGCCAGTACCAAAATCCCAATTAGCACTATCCGGCACTGAAATATAATCACTACTACCATTAAAATTCCTGTCTTTGCCAATTTTTCCCTCAAGCAAAGTAGTCCCCGTTGGCGTTCCATTGTTAGTATAAGAAGAGCTATCTTTGATATACGCGCCGCTACCCGCTGCTTCTTCCAAATGCCACAGACCAACCGTGTTGCTGTCTGAAATGTTATTGGCGAAAGCCGATTCTCCAATGGTGGTTTCCAAATATGTTCCCGGTTTATCAGCCGCCACATAAAAAGGTATAAGCGATTTATTAGACAGATCAGTTGAAGAAATAGTTCTAGTCAAACGATAGTCGCGACCCATCCGATATGCTTCGGCAATTTCATCGGCAGTACGGGCGATATCGGAAATTTTTACTTCATCGATAATGCCATTAAAATAATACGACAAAGATGCACATGAACCACCATCTCCCGCTCCAATATACATACCTCGTGTCGTTGTAATGCTCAAAGTCGGAATGCTAGTCACTGTTGATACAAGCGAGCCATTTACATAAAATATTTTGCTGGTTCCGCTATGCACGACTGTCAATAAATACCATTGGCCAGCTATAAAAGAGTAATTAACAAAAGTGTCAGAGCCATAGTTGTAGTTGCCAAATTGCATCGTGCCGGAATTATTATATATAGACATTCCATTCATTTGATTGGTGCCACATGTTCCATATTCCATAATCTTGTAGTAGCTGCCAGATGAAGGCAGTGTATTCATTTTTATCCAAACTGAATCAGTATAGCTACTGTCGCCGGACGGAAAACTAGTAGTCCCAGTCAAGACATAATCCGAACTGCCATTAAAACTTCTCGCTTTACCGCTTATTCCGTTGGCGACACTAGTGCCGGTTGGTGTACCATTGTTACTATTGCCGCTACCATCTTTTATAAAAGCACCACTGCCACCGGTTTCATCCAAATGCCACAGGGCAACAGTATTGGCGTCAGCTTGGGCGGCACCGGTAGTTAGTTTAGTCGAATTCGAGCCTTCTTGTTTAATTAAATTATCTTTTTTGGTGGTAATAGGTTGATTAGAAGTATTAAGATTATATTTATTAGCTAAGTATTGCTCTACAGTGCGGCGCTCGGTATCACTTAAGGCTCGATTGTAAATCAAAACCTCGGCAATATCACCTTTGTAAAATGAAGGCGAGACACTGTAATGTGTACCACCAATATTTCCCCAATTGTCGCCGGCAGCAGTACTAATTTTTACCGATAAATTTTGATCGGTGCCGGTACTACTCATTGTCGCTGGTGTTCCGTTGACATACATTTTGGTATTAAATACGGTATTTTGACTGACAGTTGACCACATTTTCCAAGAACCGAAAGCCGCTTCATTTTTCAAAGTGGCGCGGGCATCGTTGCCGTATCCGCCAAAAACATCCACAATATCGGCTGAACTACCACTGTAACTATTCTGAGTTTCAAAACCCAAATATTGTCCGGTCGTATTGCCGTCACCGCCAAGTATTAGAGGATAATATGAAGAACTTGTGGCGCCGGAATTTATTTGATGAACCATAAACATACTGATCGAAGTCATAGACTGAGGATTGCTGTCCATGATTGGCAAGGCATCATCAGCTCCATCAAAACGAATCACCGGCTGACCATTGAGAACATTGGTTTTATAAATCGGTTGATAACTACTGGTGCTTTGCGCGGCATAACGATTATTACCACTACTATCCGGCCAGTTGGATACGGTGTCATTATCGTTTAAGCCGGTAATTGAATCGGCTTTGAGCCACATCGCCAAGCCGGATATAGAATTGGGCTGATTAATTTCATCCATATTATCAATATCAGTTTCCGTGCCGCTACCGGCCGGCCGCCATTCTTCCCAACTGCCGTCATCCGGCGTATCGTCAGTCCCGGTGCGAGTTTGCAATTGCACATTACCAGCCTGATAATTGGAAAGAATCTCGTCGGCGGTTAGTGAACGACCCTTGTAAATTTGAATATTATCCATATTCCCATTGAAATAACCTACGCTACTATTTGGATCACGGCCAATATACAATGGTCCTCCATTATTGTAATTGAAGGTATCATTAAAACTACTGGTATTTATACCATTAATATAAAATTTATCTACTCCGGCAGTTCGGGTAATGACAACATATGTCCATTTACCCACCGGAATCGTACTTAAACTTGTGCCGACGATAGTCGCACTTGTATGCCACTCAAGTCTATTTGTTGTGGTATAAAACTCTAAATTCCAATGATCGTCTGTACTTGTACTCATTCTGTTACCTATGACCGATTTTGAAGTTGTATCATTTGGAATTCTCATCCATAAGCCAACAGCAAAATCTCCTGTCCCAAAATCATAATCCGCGCTATCGGGAACACTGACATAATCATCAGTTCCGTCAAACATCAGAGCACCGGCTCCCCATTTTTTATTATTGGCGGTCCAACCGGAATTAACCGCGACATCTTGCCCAGTCGTGGTCATGTTGGTCAAAGTACCATTGCAACTTGTACCGCAACTGCCACCGCTAGTCGCTGTTGTTCCGCTGGTTTCATTGAAATTCCACTGTGCCACCAAATTGGCTGTGGTGAGATCAGTCTCACCGTCACCGGTGCGCACCCCGTTTTCCGTCCAATTGATATTATCAAAAGTTGGGTTAACCGATTCCAAATCAAGCACATCGGAAGTATAAACACCATAGGGGCGCAACTGGGCATCAACTTTAATTTCTTCTTGAGTTAAGGCACGTTTAGTCAATCTAACTTCATCCAAAATGCCACTGCCATATGTTCCTCCAGTTGCAAAACCCAGATAAATATTATCCGCCGGCGAAGTATTGGGAAAAGTGGCGGCGGTGACATTGCCGGAACTAGTGACATCAATTCCGTTGATATAAACTTTGTGCCTGTCGGTATCGGCATTGTAAACACCGGCCACATGATACCACTTATTGGTGGTTATTAAGCCAGTAGCGCTAGTGGCAAAAGTGACAAACGAAGGAGTGCCATCAGTATCTCGTCCACCCATATTAAGTGAGCCATCGGTGCCAACTCTAAGCATCAACCTGGTATATCCGGAAGTATTGTTGGATTCATAGAAAATTGGAAAATAATTTGTAAGACTCGTCGGATAAATCCAACCTTCGATAGTGACTTGTGAGGTACCTTTTACAGATGGGGTTTTTGCTAAATTAATTAAATCACTGGTGCCATTAAAACTTCTTGCCTTACCCAGTTTGCCATCAACAACAGTAGTGCCCGTCGCTGTGCCATTATTGCTGTTGCCGGAAAAGTCAGTCACCGTGGAACCGGAAGTTTCATTCATGTGCCACAGACCAATTGTTGAAGCACCAACTGCTAATTCCTGATTAGCCAATTGCACTTTTGGTCCGGCCACCGCTTCAATTCGATTCATGGCCGTACCAGTAGCAAAATCTTCTAAACTATCGTGAACGATGGTCGGATCAATAATGACCGGATATTGCCGGGCGGGATCGGAAAGCCAGGTGGGATCGATGGTGATATTTATAATATATTGCAGGGACAGGTTTGAAACCTGTTCGTACATGGACGCGGGCGCGATTTCCATTTCTATATTTTTGGTTTGCAATCCATTGGAATCATAAGCCAAGAGTGGCAAGAAATGGGCAATATAATTATCATCTTGATCGGTAATATAATAGGTACCGACAGGTAAGCCATGGTCATTTTCATTGCCTTGGCTTTGTTTGATTTGACTTCCTTTGGCAATTTGCAAATCAAATTGATATTGGTTTTTGACCGCTTGCGTGCCATTGATAATTAATTCTTCTTTGAGTCCCCTACCCGGCACAATTTCATATTGCAAATCCAAATCAGTATCAATATTTTTGAAAGTGGCCGTTTGATCGCTCACTTGCCAATTGGATTTTTTGAAATATGCGGAAATGCTTTGCCAAATTTTTCCTAACAACTGATCTGAAACGGTATTATCAGATGAACGGTGAAATTGAAAAGCGATTTGTTTGCTGTTCGAATTGGAGGATTGGTCGACATTTGACTGAACGATCGGGCGAGCGGAAAAAGTGACCAACTCGTCTTGGGCGGATATTTTGCTACCGAAGCCAACTGCAAAATCATCCTCTTGGTAAGAATAATAGCTGTTGTGGATAAAATTTTGTTTGGCGATAATGCCGGAGTCAGGCGCCGGCAGATTTAATAACAAGTTGGAATTGAGCAAGCCGAAAAAAGCGAGAATCGGAAAAATATTAAAGCTAAAAAGCCGACTGGTTGTGTTTTGTTTGGTTTTCAAAATGAAAATATTTTATTTTTGATTTTTGATATTTGATGACAATGCGGACATAGTATTCAAAATCATGTTATTGTATCATATATATTTGTTTTTTGTCAAGGTTTGATAAGATAAATCGGAGACAATCGGCAAAATGCAGTATTCATAATATTTTTCACCATTATCACTTCATTTTGAACTAAAATAGAGTATTCATTTTTGGAAAAATGAATACTGGAAAAATAGATTACACAAATATTATTTAAAAAAAATTCGTAGTCTATTTGGCAAAAGTAACAGTCAGGGAATGATCATCGTTGTGTCGGATAGTACAGTTTTTGGTGAAAAATGATGTGATGACTTGGGTGGCAAAAGGATTGGCGGCCAGAAAGCCTGATTGAATGTGCAAGCCATGGATGTTGTCATTGGCTTGCGGATTTTTGCTGCTTAAGTATTGATGCAACAATGCTTGTTTTCTTTCGATCGGTAAATCTTCCTTCAATCTCATTTCTTCCAAGATAAATAAATCATTTTCTTCCTCTTGTTTGATATAATCAGCGCCGATAATATAACCCAATACTTCTTTTTGTTGTTCAATGACCACACTGTAGTTGTCCGGAAAGATTAAGCCGTTATCACCATCATCTTCTCCTTGGCCGATCTTTTCCAACAATGTTTTAATGCGGGTTAGCTCTTCATTGTCTTTGATAAATGGTTTGACTTTGGAATTAGCAAACAGATCGATTTGCAAACCGAAGTATTTTTCCCGATTATCGGATTTTTTGTCTGAATCATAGTAAACATAATTTGATGAATGACCGGCCCAATCGGAATAATACATGTTACCCATGATCGGCTGGGCATCGACGTTGCTCAATACACAATCACCGGTAATGACACCACCATCATCATTGTAAGAAGTACCGATGACTATTTTGAACTTTTGATTTTGATATCGACTGGCTAACTCTTCCTTCAAGTTTTGGTAGGCTTTGGCAATCACCTCTCGATATTTGATGGCCTTGTTGGCTATTTCAATATTATCGATAGCTACTTCCGGATGGTGGTCTTTGTCTTGGGCAGATACCAAAACAGATTGAGCGATGATCTTTTCACTACCATCATTGTTTTGGATAGATAGCAAAAAGTAAGCCAAATCTTCCCGCAACAAATACTCTCGGTTTTTGTCGGAAGTAAAAGGCATACAACAATCGGTGTAGTCGCCGCAAACCCAACCCTCCGGATCGGATTTCTTGGCAATTTGCATTACTAACGTTCGGCCGATATCGGCATAGCCATAGTTTTTGAGAATATCTCTGATACTATTTTCGTCATCCGATTCAATAGTTAGTATACCTTTGATGTAAGCAATGAACGGATCTTTGACTATGGTTTGATCTTTATTTTGTTCTGAAATTTTGTCCAATTTGTCTTGATATTTATTTTGTCGTAATATTTTATCCAATGATTTTTTGATGTCTTTGCTCTGACTTTGTCTGGTCTTGTTGTTCAAACCAAAATACAAGAGCAGTTCAGCCAAATCAAGTTCTCGATCTTTGAAGGTGGCCAAGATATCCTCTGGTGTAATTTTGGCTAAAATCGCGCGATGCAGTTCTTTTTTGTCGATAATAGTTAACGACAATTCCTGCTCGATGGTTTGGATTTTTTTATCAAATTTAACGGCCAATTCCACAAGGTGAGCCAGAGAATTGAGATCGACACAATTGAATAGTTCTTTAACTCGAACGGCAAAGGTGTGCAAGATATTAACAATGGTTTTTTTGAGTTCCGGATCATTGGATATAGATGATTGTAAATAATCTTTGATTTTGGTTTGTTTGGTAATGTCAAAAATAAGCTTGTAGTTGGATCTGTTGTCGATATTGATTCCTTCCGGAGTATTGGAGCTATTGTATTTGAGCAAAAGATTGGTGCGAAGAGTTTTTTGTTTTTTAATCATTAATTTATCTTTGACACGACGATCTTTTTCTTGAGCTATTTTTTGCCCGTATTCCTTTTCGATATTTTTTTTGATTTCTTCATTGATTTGGACCAAATAACCCAGCAATGCGGCCATGTCTTTTTTTTGCCAAGCTTGAGTCAACGGAAGAGTTTGGCTATTTAAGCCATGAATGCCGACAGCAGTCAGCACCAAATGATGCAAGGGATCCATCGACATAACTTCCCGCCAGGGCTTGATCAACTGTCGTTCATCAATTCTGTCTGCGCCTTCAATGATTTTGATCAAACGACGAGCGAATTTATAGTCTTCGCTATTTCCTTTATTGTCATAATCGTCATGATTACTTTCATTTTCTATATTATGAACCTTACTACCTCTTATATAATTGACAGTATTTATTAGTAAACCAAACAATTTATTTTTAAATTTCCTGATAATACTATTATTTATATTATTCCGTCGATAGGTATCAATCAACAAACGGATAAATGGTACATCTACGCCAGGCGCAGCAATCAAAGCATGAACGGCATTATGGAATT
>DAIREY010000035.1:0-8859 GCA_036795335.1 Patescibacteria group bacterium | reverse complement strand
ATATCGTTGGTTCAACTAGAGACATTTCCGAAAGAATTGCCACCGAGAAAAGATTGTTCAAAAGTGAAGAACAATTTCAGCAAACTTTTGTAAACGCTTCGGTCGGCATGATAATTGTTGATAAAAATGGTAGCATAATTAATGCTAATCAGGCATTTTTGAAAATGCTCGATTATGATCAAAATGACATAAAAAAACCTCGATGGCCGATTTTGTTTTGCCGGCTAGTTATAATGAGAATATTTTACAAGAACTATTGAGTAATGATAATTCAAAAACATTTCAAAGAAGAGTCAGACGAAACGATGGCAAAATATTATGGACAATCATTGACGTATCGCCAATCAAAGACGAAGAAAACAACATTTTATTTTTTATCTCTCAAATACAAGATATTACGACAATTATCGAGACCCAAATCGAGTTGTTAAAATTTAAAAAAATAACCGACAAAGCAAATTATGGTGTGGTGATGACCGATTTAGATGGAAAAATAATATATACCAACGAAGCATTCATGACTATGCATGGATACAATAAATCATCCGATGTGATTGGGACCGAATATATTAATTATTGCAAAAATGAGCAGCAAGAGTGTTTTGAAAATATCAAACAGGCACTTGACGAAGAAGGTTGGCACGAAACAAAAGAAATTTGGCATAAAAAAATAGTGGAAAAATTTTTCCGGTGTTATCAAGCGGACAGATAATAAGAAATAATAATGATAAATTTCAATTTGTGGCTTTTACGGTAATCGACATTACTGATAAGAAAAAAGTGGAAGAAAAAATAATGAAAGCGCAAAAGATGGATTCGATCGGCAGTTTGACAATGGGTATAGCGCATGATTTCAATAATATGCTGGGCGGAGTATCCGGATATGCCAGCATACTGCTGGACGAGATAGTTGATAAGAAACGAAGAGAGTATCTGGAAAAAATTGTGGAAATCACCGAAAAAGCCAACCAGCTGACCAAAAAATTGCTATCTTTCGGGAAAACTGATCAATCGAATAAATGCGAGATGGATATAAATCAATCGGTGAACGAAGTGTTGTTAATCATTAAATACCGCATCAAGCAAAACATTGCTATAAAAACGGAATATACTGACAATATTGATCAAATAGAAGCCGAGCCGATTGAGATAAATCAGATAATTATGAATTTGTGTGCAAACGGGTTGGACGCAATGCCAAACGGCGGAATATTGAAAATAACAACCAGCAATTTCACGCAAAAAAAACATGATAACAGTTTGGAAGCCGGTAATTATGTAGCCGTCGCAGTATCCGACAATGGCTGTGGCATGTCGGATGATTTGATAAGAAAAATTTTTGAGCCGTTTTTTACAACCAAAAAAACAAACAAACATAGTGGTGGCGGATTGGGGTTAACAACCAGCCTGGCGATTGCCAGAAAAATGGGCGGGAATATTGTTGTCGAGTCCAAAATAGGTCATGGCAGCAAGTTTACATTATTTCTACCGGCCAAACAGATTGACAAGCAGCCAGAGGATAATCTACTAATAACAAACAAGGTGACCAAAAAAATATTACTAGTTGATAACGAACCTACTATTTTGCACATGGCGGCGATTATGTTGAATAATTTAGGGTATCAAGCCATGTTGGCATCAGGTGGAAGAGAAGCGACAGAAAAATACGCTATGAATCACGCAAATATTATCGGAGTAATTTTGGATTGGCAAATGCCGGACATGTGTGGAACACAAATAATAGATAATATAATGGAAATTAATTCACAGGCAAAAATTATTATTTCATCGGGAATGAACGAAGAAATAGTTCAAAAAGAGTATTTACCTGATAAAGTGGCGGGATTGTTGACCAAGCCTTACAATTTGGAACAAATGAGACAAATATTAAACAAATTGCAGCAACAATAGATCTATTTGCGATATTCCAATTTGACCAAAATTCAATAATTATGTATGTTTAGCTTGATTGCGAACTTTAAAAAGAAAGGTTGGGATGGATGTGATTAATGAAAATATAAATGAAAGCGATATTCGTTTTCAAAGTGTTTTTAATTGTAGTCCAATATCAATGTCAATTAGCAGTATTGCCGACAATACATACTTGGAGGTCAACAAAGAATTTGAAAATTTGACCGGTTACAAAAGAGAAGAAGTGATAAACAAGCCAGTATATGGAATGAATATATATCATTCCACTCGTGAGAGGCAGAAATTAATCGATGAAATGTTGCAAAATAAAAAAATTGATAACCGAGAAATAAATTTTTCAACCAAGACAAAGGAGATAAAAACCGGTTTATTCGCCATGACTCCAATTAAGTTTAATGATCAAGACTGCATATTAACAACAGTGATTGATATTACTGATAGAAAAAAGAGAATACAGTACGAAAACGCAATAAATGATTGCGTCTCCGTACTGGTCAATGAGCAAGAATACTATACTGCAATTTGTCAGATATTAGAAAAACTAAAAGATACCACCAAAGCGGATAGAGTGTATATTTTCCAAAATAACAACACTTTATTTGGAACAAATGTATCATTGAAATACGAAGTGACGCAGCCGGGTATAGAAAACAGGATACATAACAGTTCGATGAAAAATATGGAATACAAAATTATTGATCCGGACGGTAGGCTGCAGAAAATGATGGCGGAAAATTCGCCATTTTACGGTCCTGTCAATCGATTATCAGAATCAGAAAAAAAGATCATTTTGACAAATCAGGTAGCCGATATTTTAATTTTACCAATTATGGCCGGTAACGAAATATGGGGGTTTATTGGCTTTGATGACCTTTTTTCTGAAAGACGGTGGCAAAAGATAGAAATTAATTTATTAAATTCTATTGTCAAAAGCATGGGATTGTATATCCACCGTAAAAAAACAGAACAAAGATTGACGGATTCAGAAAAATTTCATCGTCTACTAGTAGATACGATGCCCGACAGTTTGATTGTATGTGATTTAAACGGAAATATTGAATATACTTCCAAACGAGCCAAAAAGGTGTTTGGCAATAATATCTCCGGCACAAACATTTTTGACTATATTGAAAAAGAAGAGATTTTGATAGCACGTAATAACATGCAGAACATGATAATCAATAAGAAAGAACAGGCTCATTCTTACCACATCACTACCAACGAGAACAAGAAATATACCGTAGAATGTGCGGCCAGCGTCATAACAGACAAATACGATGAGCCGGAGAAATTCCTGATTTTGGTGAGAGATATTACCGAAAAAGAGGAACTGGAAATGAAACTGATTCATGCACAAAAGATGGAGGCGATCGGAACTTTGGCGGGAGGAATTGCGCATGATTTTAACAATATTCTGTGCGGATTAATCGGCTATTCGGAAATCATTTTGAACGACAAAAGAATGCATGATGACTTGAAAGAATATATGAAAAATATATTAGCTGGAAGTCGACGGGCCAGGGATTTGGTAAAGAATATTTTAACTTTTAGTCGAAAAAATAATTTCCAGAAGAAACCTTTTGCAATTAGCGAAGTAATAGATGAAGCAATACAATTAGCGAAAGCCTCTATTCCCAAAAATATAATTATCAGATTAAAACTGGAACATAGAGAAGCGATAATATTTGGTGATCGATCGCAAATTGGTCAAGTGGTGATGAATTTAATCACCAATGCCTATCAAGCAGTGATCGACAAATTAGAAGGAGAAATTATTGTTGTTATTAAAAGGTTTGAAACAGATAATAAAAGATGTTTTTCTTACAAAAATTATGCCAAAATTGCAGTAACCGATAATGGAGCGGGTATTGAAAAGAAAAATTTGAGCCGAATATTTGAGCCATATTTTACAACCAAAGAGCAAGGAAAAGGGACCGGTTTGGGCCTTGCTATTGTTCATGGCATCGTAAAAAATCACGGCGGAGAAATCTTCGTCGAAAGCCAAGTGGGTATTGGTACAACATTTACCGTATATTTGCCGTTGGCCAGCTCGGTTTATAAGACTGAAAGCGCCAATACAACTGCCATGACTAAGATTTTCGATCACCAGAAAATATTAGTACTGGATGATGAACTTTCTTTGGTAAGTTCAATAAAAACCGGGTTGGAAAAAATTGGTCTATGCGTCAACGCATTTACTGACTACCGGCAAGCATTGGATGATTTTACCTTGAATCATAAAACTTACAGTCTGGTGATTACTGATCAATCGATGCCAAACATGACCGGCGTTGATTTTATACAAATACTGAAAAAGATCAATGATAGCCTTCCAATGGTGATATATACCGGCCATTCAGACGTGATTAACGCAAATAATTTTAGAAACTACGGAGCAGCAGCACTGTGGGAAAAACCATTGAGTATCATGGACGAAATGGTGCCGAGAATAAAAGAATTGATATGTTAAGATAATAATAAATATTTCCTCAAGAAAAAAACTTGGGGTATTTTTTTGTCCAAAAATAAAATATACAGATAAAAAAACATTGATGTTCATTGGAAGATATTGAGATAATGAAGTTAGAAAAAGTGTAAACAATAAATAAATAATATGAAATTTTTTCGTAAATTTTTGATCGCCGGCGGATTGTTCCTTGTTTTTTTGACTTGTGGAGCTGTCGTTCCGGCTCGTAAATATGTGACTGAGTGGTATATTAAAGATATTAGAACAGAAATCAATATTAACCAAGATGGTTCGATTGATGTGGACGAGAAGATTGCGGCCGATTGCGGTGACTTAGCGGATAGGCACGGAATATATCGGACTTTGCCGACTTTAAAATATCTGACCGATGAAGACGTGGTGCAACAAAAAGCGTCTTTGCAGAGCATAACTGATTTTGATGGAAATAGTCTGAAATATACTGAATCACAAGACAAATCCAATAACACGATAACTTGGAAAATTGGTGATGCCAACAAAACGGTTAAAGGAGAGAATGATTACGAAATAAAATACAATGTTAGTAATGTAATACTGGGAAACAGTGATAATTTTGATGAATTTTATTGGAACGTACACGGACAATTTTGGGATATGGAAGCAGATCAAGCAGAAATAATTGTTAATTTTCCGGAAAATTTTGACTATCAAACCCAAGAAACAAATTTGTATGGAGGCACCTACGGCAGCCAAGAATCCATCGCCAGTTATCAATGGCTGGACAACAACACGATCGAAATAAAAAGTTCTCAAATGTTATCAAAGTATGAAGGCTTGACTTTGTCGGTCACAATACCAAAAGGTATGACAGCAACCGCACCGGTACAGAAATTATCAGATATTAACAAAACTCCAATAATATTAGTGGTGGCATATTATTTAGCGGAAATATTTTGGGCAATATTATTGATCATCGGCGCGATTTTGACTTGGTATTACTGGCTAAAATACGGCAGGGATCCGGTAATAAACAAGACCACAATCGCTCAATACGAACCACCGATGAATTTGAATCCGATGCAGATGGGAATGCTGATCAGCAATGGTGATCTAAAAAGCAAATTTATTACCGCCAGTATTGTCAACATGGCAGTGAAAAAAATAATAAAAATTGAGGACAAGACAAAAAAGGGATGGTTCGGTAGCAAAGATTATAAGTTAATATCATTAAAAGACACCAATCAAGCCGCTTATGATAAATTAGAAAAAAGTGAAAAGGATTTGTATTATTATTTGTTTGGTAATAGCACTACCAAATTGATTTCCAGTCTGAAAGATAAATTTTACTCCAACATTTCTTCGTTGAAGTCGCAAGTACAAAAAGAATTAATTGAAGAAAAACTGCTGTACGAAAGAAAGGGTTTTGACATCCAAACCATAATGTTTATCGTCGGTATTATGGCGGTGATATTCCCATTTATTTTATTGGCCTTTTTTCCCTGGCTAGCTTTATTGACAATTCTGGAAGGAATTATGATGATCATTTTTTCCTTTTGGATGCCCAAACATACATTGGAAGGCGCAGAAGAACAATGGAAGGCCAAAGGATTCAAATTGTTTATGTTGACTGCCGAGAAATATCGACAGCAATTTTATGAAGACGAAAATATTTTTGAAAGATATTTACCGTACGCGATAGTATTTAATATTGTAAAAAAGTGGGCGAAAAATATGGAAAATATATACGGAAAAGAAAAAATGAGTTCGTATAGTCCATATTGGTATTCCAATAGTCTGGTTGGGGGCGGTTTTGATGTGGACTCATTTACCAATTCTCTAACAGCAATGTCGTCAGAAATGTCATCAACCATTTCGTCATCACCTTCATCCAGCGGATCGGGCGGCGGCGGTTTTTCCGGTGGTGGTGGCGGCGGTGGTGGCGGCGGCGGCTGGTAGAATGTTCTATTAATTTATATAAGATGTATATTCGCAACAATGATTTACTCCGGGCAGATTGTCGATATTATAAATGAAAAAATATTTCCGGGAGAACTGGTAGTAGAAAACGGTCGGATAATGGAAATAAAGAAAGTCGCAAAAGCCGATAATGTTTTTGTTGTGCCCGGTTTGATAGACGCTCATATACACATTGAGTCATCAATGTTGGTACCATCAAGGTTTGCACAACTTGCGGTAACACACGGCACCGTTGCTACTGTGTCCGACCCGCACGAGATCGCCAATGTACTGGGAATTGATGGAATCAATTACATGATCTGGGATGGGAAATTTACCCCATTTAAATTTTTTTGGACCGTCCCGTCTTGTGTACCGGCGACCGATTTTGAGATAAACGGCGCGACATTGGATGCGACCGATGTTGGAAAATTGTTGAAAAGACCAAACTTTGTTGCTCTGTCGGAGATGATGAATTATCCAGGAGTAATTAATAGAGATCAAGAAATAATGGCTAAAATTCAAGTCGCAACAGAAATTGCTAAACCAATCGACGGTCACGCGCCTTTGTTGACCGGTCAAGGATTGACCCGGTATGTTGAAGCCGGCATTACGACTGACCACGAATCAATTTCCAGTCATGAGGCGGAAGAGAAAATAAAATTGGGAATGAAAATATGGGCCAGAGAAGGATCGGCGGCCAAAAATTTGGACAGTTTGATATCGGTTTTGAAAAAATATCCGGATCAATGCGGTTTGTGCAGCGACGATCTGCATCCGGATGATTTGTACAAAGGACACATCAATTTGTTAGTGAAGAGATTATTGGAAAAGAAATTTGATTTGTACCAGACTCTGAAATTGGCCAGCTACAACGTGATTAAGCATTACAATTTACCGGTGGGATTGTTGCAAAGCGGTGACTGGGCGGATTTTATAATGATAAATAATATTGATGAATTTAAAGTAATAAAAACGGTGATAAACGGAAAAGTAGTGGCGAAAAACAACAAGGCAACATTTAAACCCAGACCGAAAAAGATAAAAAATAATTTTTGTACGCAACAAATAACCAGAAACCAGATTCAAATAAAAAGTAAAAAAGAAACAAAAAAAGAGCAAATCAAAGGCCGGGTCATTGAAGCAATTGATCAACAGCTGATTACTAAAGAATCTATTACCTCGATGAAAGTAAACGACAACAAAATCGATTTGACCGGTGAAGGAGATGTTTTGAAAATTGTGATATGTGATCGTTACGGAAAAAATATGATAAAAACCGGATTGATCAAAAACTTCGGATTGCATGAAGCGGCGGTGGCACAAACCGTGGCGCACGATTCACACAATATTATCGCTGTCGGCGACAATGATAAGGCAATAGTAAAAGCAATCAATGAAATTATTAAAATACGTGGCGGCTGCCTGCTAATAAAAAATAATCGACTAGCCGGTCGAATAAATTTGACTGTGGCCGGTTTGATGAGTACACGACACGGCAAAGTGATTGCCAAAAAATATAAACAATTAAAACAACAAGCAAAAAAAGCCGGGGCACAGCTAAGAGACCCTTTTATGACTTTGTCATTTATGGCTTTGCCGGTGATTCCGGAGTTAAAGATGACAGCTCGAGGACTATTTCAATCGCAAAGTTGGCAATTTGTCGATGTATTGATCGATGAATAAAATTTTTGGTACATAAAAAAACCTCCATTTGGAGGTTTTTTTGCTGAAGAGAAAAAAACTTGAGTTAGTCTTCATTGTAAGTAATATGAACAACATCGGAATAATCGGTGACTTCCCCATCGTAATAAACAGCAATACGGTAGTAGTAGTCCTCACCATCATCAACTGAGGTGTCAGTATAGGTGGTGGTGCCGGCATCGGAAATGGATTTGTATGATTGAGAAGGATAGGTGGGAGTAGAATCGGATGTGGATTTGAGAATCTTATAGCTATCCACTTCATCATCGTCGAATTCGTCCCAGGAAAGCTTGATGCCGCTGCTGTTGCCGGTAGCCGTTAGACCAAAATCACCATCATTGTCTTGGTCATAAGTAATATGAATGGTGTTGGAATAAGCAACTATGTCGCCATTATCATAGGCACCAACGCGATAGTAGTAGTCTTCGCCGTCATCAACCGAGACATCAGTGTATTCATTGGTCGTATAACCGCTAACATATTTGTACGAGTTATCGGGATAGGTCAAAGAAGAATCCGAGGTTGACTTGAGAATTTTGTAACCATCAATATCTTCATCGGTATATTTGTCCCATGACAATTTGATGCCACTATTGGTGCTGCTGCCGGATAAATCAATGTCTTCCGAATCGGCATCTTCATCATAAGTAATGTGAATGATGTTGGAATAATCGGTAACTTCTCCATCGTAATAAACGGCAATGCGGTAGTAGTAGTCTTCACCGTCGTCGACCGAAATGTCGGTATAATTGGTAGTACCGGCATCAGAAATGGATTTGTATGAGTTGTCAGGATAAGCAGGAGTAGAGTCAGAAGCAGTT
>DAIREY010000034.1:0-9005 GCA_036795335.1 Patescibacteria group bacterium | reverse complement strand
AAAATATCCCAATTTCAAAATGTATCGAGGTGATTTGGCCAATCTTTCCTTCACTCAGAAAGTGTTGTCGGAAAATAAAATTGATAAAATATGTCATCTGGCCGCTCAAGCCGGAGTGCGATACAGCATAACCCATCCACACGCATACGTACAATCAAATTTGGTGGCGTTTGTAAATTTGTTGGAAGAAGCCAAAAACAACCAAATCAAGGATTTTGTATATGCGTCAAGCAGCAGTGTTTATGGGAGTAACGAAAAAATTCCTTATTCCATCAATGACAATGTTGATCATCCAATTTCTCTATATGCCGCTACCAAAAAATCAAACGAGGTGCTGGCTCATAGTTATCATCATCTTTTTCAAATGAATTGCACGGGCTTGAGATTTTTTACGGTTTACGGACCGTTTGGACGGCCGGATATGGCCTATTTTTCTTTCACCAAAGATATTACAGAAGGAAAAACAATAAAAGTCTTTAACGATGGCCACCACCAACGAGATTTTACTTTTGTGGATGATATTGTAATCGGTATTTTGGCCGCTTTGGATAAAGCATATCCATACGAGATTTTTAATTTGGGGAATAATAAACCGGTGGAATTGGGATATTTTATCCAAATAATTGAAAAAGAATTGGGCGTTGAAGCCAAAAAAGAATATCTACCGATGCAGCCGGGTGATGTTTTGGCTACATATGCAGATATTGAATACACCAAAGAAAAGCTGGGCTACGAACCAAAGACGTCAATTGAAGAAGGCTTGAATAAATTCATTACATGGTACAAACAATATTACCATGAAAAGTTTGTAAAATAAAAAATATTTTATTTTTTGATAACTTCCTTGATGTAGTACGGCGTTTCTTTGCCAACGCGATAGTAGTTTTTGATCAGAACATCAAACATTAATCCGGAAACAAAAAGCTGGGTACCAAATAAAATCAAAAAAACAGCAAAGGTAGTTAAGGCAGTTTCGGATAGGTCATGACCCAAAAAATAACGATCATAAAAAACACCCAGGCCGGCAATAATACCGATAAAGACAACAATAAGTCCGCCGCCGCCAAATAAATGCAACGGTCGATCAAAAAATTTGCGCCAAAACCAAACAGACACCATATCAACGAAACCACGAATAGTCCGCCAAATATTGTATTTGGTCACACCGGAGTGACGCGAACGATGGTTGACGACTACTTCTCCGATACGATAACCACGCCATTTTAAAATCGCCGGGATAAAGCGGTGCATTTCACCATATAGATCAACATGTTCAAAACACTCTCGTCGATAAGCTTTGAGAGTACAGCCGGAATCTTGGATGCCATCGTTGACCAATATTTTGCGCATAAAATTAGCACCGCGCGAAACGAATTTTTTCATAAACGGATCTTGACGATCTTTGCGCCAACCGGAAACCACGTCATAACCTTCATTGATTTTGGCTAGCATTTTGGGAACGTCGGCCGGATCGTTTTGCAAATCAGCGTCAAGCATGATAATAATTTCGCCTTGAGCTTGTTTGATACCGGCATCCATCGCTGAAGTCTGACCGGCGTTGCGACGAAAATTGATGATGGTGACCGGAGAAAGTTGCTGCAAATTGGCCAAAGTGTGGTCGGTAGAGGCGTCATTAATAAAAATTATTTCGTAGGTATAATTATTTTTTTGACAAACCGAAACTATTTCATTGAAAAGCAATTTGACATTGTCTTCTTCGTTGAAGGTGGGAACAATAAATGACAGATACGGTCGTGATTGGTTCATGATTTGATAAATTTGATTAAATATGGATAAAAGATAATGACCAGTATAAAGTAAAACTTATTGGTGCACTTAGTATTATGGGTAAAAAATCGCCAAAAGGCAAGAAAAAAAGCTGAAGAAAAATTCAGCCTATTCATTTTTTTCGATATGACTATTGTCTTTTCATGGTCATAGCCATATCGATTTGTTGTGGGGAGGCGTGCTTGCAAAGAGGAATGCAAGCATAGATTTTATTGGCCGCCTCTACTTCTCCTATTTTTTTCAGGATAGCCGCCTTGCGCAAAATATTTTCTATCATAACAGAGTTGTATTCTCTGTCCGATAATTTTGTGTTGCAGCGACTGATTTCTCGGGCCACCTCATCTAATAATACAATGGCCGATTTATATTCACTTTCTTCGCAGGCTTTTTCAGCCTGCTGTTGAATGGTAATGTATGACATCACAATCTCCTCCTTTTTTGTTTGGTTGTATCATATTATAGTCCGAGTGATACGTCAAGAATGTTTTATAGATGCTGATTCTGGTAAAATAGAAAGGAAGGTGTTTAAGCAATGAATTTTTCTTTTTGATTTTTTGAAAACTACGATGACATATTTATCCGTTCAAGAAGCCGCTAAAATTGCCGGAAAAAACGAAAGAACGATCCGGCGGTGGATACGAGCTAATAAAATTAAATCCTCGAAAATTCGGGGCAAATTTCACGTGGATGAAGAAGATCTGTTTCAATTCGTCGAAGAAAAAACAAATGTCAAAATCACAAAAGAAAATAAAACAAAAATGATAAGAAATACCAAGCAAAAAAGTAATACCGATTTGGACAAAACACAAGTCAAAATCGATGGACAAAAAATGTCCGGCAAAAGAGAGAATGATAGATATAAAATTGACCAATCGCCAGGCTTGTCCGAAGCTACCACGGTTGAACAAAATTGGACAAAAAAATACGATGAATTACTGATAAAAAACAATAAATTATCAGATATGAACAAGGCGTTGCAACAAGATTTGCTGTGGCGGAATGATGTGCAAGAACCACTCAAAATAATTAAAGAGGGAGAAGAATATATTTTGTCCGAAAAGAAAAATGTCCGGTCAAGAAAAATGTCCGATTTTGTCACAAATAACATGTCCGTAAAAATTTTGCCAAATATTAGTGTTGATAGTCAAGAAGATAATATTGCAACTGTGGAAATGTCCGATTTAAGCGAAATGCAAATGTCCAGTTTTGGAAAATACGCTATTGATAAGATAATTGATGATACCGATACTATGTTAGTGTCCGAAAAAAATGGACATTTGTCCACTAAAATAGACATGCCTGTGGACAACATATTTGATGATAATGATACAATTAATAGTGAGAACCCAATTTTTGATAACTACAAAAATAATGTTCGACAAAATGTCGGACATATAAAACGGACAAGTAAAATGTCCGATTATTTTGATGAACAAAAAAATATTGAGGCAGTTAATTTGTCAGGTTATGCTGTGCGGTTGATGGATGAAAAAGAAAAAGTCATAAGTACTTTGTCGGAAGAAAATAAATATCTAAAAATTGAATTAAATGCGGCTACGAATGAAATAAAAAAAATAAATGACACTATGGGTGGTGAATTAATAAATCGGGCAGCAGAAAGCAAATTATTAATAAATAATAATATTTTTTTACAAGAGAAGCTGGCTAGCTTGACGGAGAAAACTATGCAAATTGCTGAAGGAAAAAAATCAGAAGAAGACAAAGGAAACAATGAAAAATTATTGGCAAAAGATATCTTATGGCCAAAGATAGATGAAATAATCGAAGCGATAAAAGAAAAAAACAATCAAACACCCACGCCAAATTGGTCAAAAAACGATGCGCGCGAAACACAGAAGATTTTTTTGACGGGCATAGCAGCAGGGATGATTATTGGTTTGATTATTGCCAGTACAATTATTGCGCTAATCGGGTTTTACCGTTAAGCAATGCTCGGCGGAAGAATAACGGTGAAATAATCTTATGCCAAAGTAAACCAAAAAAGCGGCTAAAACAAAATAGAATATGACGTAGCAGATTTGGTTGGTATAGATAAGCTCCAAATATCCAGTGAAATGAGGCATAAAATAATCGAGAGCCAGATGGGTCTTTTTTTCAATTGAGAGGAAAATTTCACTTCTTTGTCCGGACAAGGTCCAATCGTTTTGGCAGTGGACATAGACGCATGATAACAGAATCTGAATTATTAAGAGAAAAACAGTGATTATTTTAAGAAAATTATAGTGAAGGACTGTGGAGAATAAGTAACCGATCGCCGGTAGCAGAAGCGGGGCAAAAGTAATGATGTAACGACCGGACGGACTATAGCCGCCGCACCAATCATCAAAAGTCAGAAATAAGAAAAAAGTCGGACATACGATGACAAATAACTGTTGAAGTTGTCGATGATTGCGATAATACCAAACGGGCAGACCAACCAATAACAACCAAAATAACGGATTGACGGAAAATAAACCTTGCGCGCCGTCGAACAACCAGGCAGCGAAGGTGCGCAGGGGATTGACGGCAAACATTTGATTGGCGGCAAATGGTAGATAAGGAACAACAGTGTGATACCACTGCCAAATTTTCCATTCAAATGCGACCAACAAAATGCTGACCGGTACGGTCAAAGCAAAAATATTTAACCAGAAATACCGATTTGTTTTTCGATTGATCAGTATTTGCCATAAGGCAAACAAATACACCGTAAAGACGATCAGAGTTATTTTGATGTGAATCCAAAAACCAACGCCGAGCAACAAGGAAAGCACAAAATAGTGCCACCATTGTTTGCGACGAAACATAAGTATTATCAAACAAGCTAGGATAATAGCCAAGATCGGCATGTCAGTAAAAATGTAACCGATCTGGCCAATGAAGAATGGGGAAGAAAAAAGAACGACAGCGGATAAAAAGGCGCCGCCGACACTTTTGGTAGTTTGGTATACCCAAAGCCACAAAAGAAAAATGACTAAAAAATCGATCAAGATCATAGTAAAGGCGGCGCCGTTGGCGCCAGCCAGTAAGAAACCGGGGACAAGCAAAATAGCCAGACCGGGATTGTGGATGGAATACCAAGCCGGACTTTGATCGTTAAACCTATTTTTGGATAAATGCGGTTCGAGACTAATGCGTTGCGGGGTATGAAAATATTCCCAGTAAGTTTCCTGCTGATATTGGTTTTTGACATTCAAATCGCCGTCTTGAATTATGCTTTCGGTCATAATCAAAAAATGGACCTGGTCACCAAAAAACCCTCGGTTGTTGTAGATGCGGAAGGAATGCATCAATGGCAAAAGGATGGCGGTTAAAATCAACCACACGAGTATTAATAAATTTTTTTGGTTCCGCATATTTTCAATAAATAAGCTATATCATATTTGATAAATGATTTTGAGCAAAATATAGCAAACAACAATCATTTTGATATATAATATATGATCGGAAAGAGTTTGAAAATACTTTTTTATTCACGAACCCAAATGGCTTGCTTGAATTTAAGCGTAGAATAAATTACTTCAATAATTCCCAAAACAAGTAAAATTGCCCATTGCCAACTGCCAAAATCCACGTTGGCAAATTGATACCAACCACAATAAAGCAATAAAGTGAACGGCGCAAACAAAAAACCAAATAAAATCCACCACCAATTGGTGAATGGATTGGTCAAAAACCATCGAGCAAACATCCACAACAGGGGAACGATAATGCGCGGCAGAGCCAAAACCATGCTAGCCAGCGAAAATAATAAATCGTTATACATAATGAATGAAATTATTGTTTATATACAACATACCAAATTGAATTTGGTTTTAAAAATAACCCGTCTAATGAAAGACGAGTTAAAAATAATTATTCTTGATATATTTATCAAGAACTATTTCATTATTCTTGAATTTTTCAAGAATAAATTCGGAAATTTGGATGTGTGTTTTTTCCTGACGACAAAAAGGACAAAATATTTTTTTGGGATGAAATTGCGGCCGGAATCGTCCTTGTCGATAGACTGAATATTCATTTCGACAAGACAAACAGACATAAATTTCTTTGCGAAAAGAAATGTTTTGACGCGGTCTCATCTTCTACACCTCTTTCCTTGCTAGTTGTCGGAGAAAATTGATTCATCAAAAGAATTGTCTCCTATCTCAATAATATTGTCGTCACTTTGGTTAGTGATAAATGTTTGATCGACAAATATTATTTGCTGCTTCGTCTGGAAATATTTTTTCAATAATTGATAATGAATGGTTTGAAAGACAAAAACCGAAAATATCGTTGTCAAGCCAATCGCGATTGGCACAACAATATCTTGGCGAAAAAAAGCCATCCAGCCAATAATGAAGGCCAAACCAAAAAATAAAATCAATAATGTGGTCTTGGCCGTGGAACGATATGAAGAAAACAATATATTTTTATTTATCATCAATTTCACGTCCTTTTATTTTTTATTATAAATGTGCACAGATAAATGATACTGCAAATAAGTCTCAAAAACAATAAACAAACCACCTCGATCAGATGGTTTATTTGTTGATAGCTAATTGTCACATACTGAAAAGCTATATTTTCACCGGACATGATTCACTGTTTTGATCTTTATTGCGGCTACGGCACTTATCAAGGATTTGCTCCATTGCTGTCTTGATTGATTGCAAGCGATTTGTTTCAACATTTTCGGTTGACGAAATTTGATTGATGATTGTTTCTTGATCAGACTGACGAATCAAGCGAAAAATTTCGTAAAGATTTTTGTTGATAAAGTTGTCAAACTTGGTCGAATCAACATCGTGAATCATGTTTTGCATCTCTTGGATGGCCAAATCGCAAGCGGCGCCGGTTTTTTCGTCATTTTTTGGCGTATCGCGATAGATAATTTGATATATTTTTGATAACACCAAATATCGATCGATAGTCAAATTGTTGGTAAATTTAAATTCGATCAAATCGTGTTTGGTGAAGGCAACCAGAGCGTTTTTCTTGGTCTTGGCAAATTTTTTATACATGGCCGTGATAGTTTCTAGGGCAGCAGTGGCGTCATTGTTGAAAAATTCCGTAGTATAGATTGCCAAGATTTTATCTTTGAATTGACGGATATCATGTTGACCACTTTTGATGCGGTTGATGAAATCGGCCACATAAGAATATTGCTCGTCGTCATTGTCCACCTGTTGGTCAATTTTTTGACAAACCGCAACGACATATTTGATAATATCATTTTGAAATTCTTGATTGAAGGTAAGGAACTTCGTTATGACTAATTGCTGTTCTTTATCATTGGTTATTATCTCGCGGACAATTTTGACCCGGGTGCGCAACTTATCCAATGCTTCATAGCCGCTGCTGTCGGGTAAATCCAGTAATTCAGGATGGGCAAACAATCTCAACTCGGGACGTTGGCTGGTAGCGGCGTTGTCTATTAATTTTTTGAATAAGCCGGGGCGGCCAAGACGATCGAATAATGCTTGCCATTGTTGTCGGTAAGCAGCAATCGCAAATATTTGAGTACTGTCCGGCTCGATAGATCTGATTAATTGTTGATAAAAATAATCGCCGATTTTTTGAGATAAACAACTCTCGCCATTATCGTCTATGACCGCCAAATATTGATCGAGATAACGAGCGATAATATCTTTTACCAAATTGTCACCGGCAGTTGTTTGTGCTTCAATTTGTTCGATCGTTTTTCCTTGGTTTCTATCAAGAAATTCAGAAAAACATAGACCTTCAATTATATAGATAAATTCCTGCAAATCAGCATACTCGGTCGGGAAATTCAATGAATATTTTCGATGAAACAACTCACATAATTTTTGGTGAGAATCGGGAGAATATGGAATATGCGGTTTATCATTTTTTTCTTTGGTACTATTAACATTGGATGAAATATTCGTTATTTGGTGTTCTGTTTCTGACGGAGGCGTGGGGACGCCATCGACACTGGAAATTAATGGTGATTCTTCACCATTGCCGGTAATCGATCGAAATTCATGACTATCATCAGCGGTGGAAATACGGCGGCGTGAACGAAGATATTCCTTACTCTTGTGAAATAGATCTTTTAATAAATAACCGCCACTAAGACCCAATCCGGCATATCCCAAAACGGATGGGAAGCCGAAAGCGGAACGGAAATTGAGCAGATGACTGGCTTGGCCCCAACTGGTAGCCGTGTGAAAAGGATAGGCATGCTTGGCAAGAGACAATATTTGTTGCACACCGGATAATTCACCATTGCCAAAAATATACTCAAAACCACGAGCGGAAAAACGGACGAGATGAGAAACACTGTCTCCATCAAAATTTTGGAAACCAAGCGGAACACCACCGACTAAACCAACACCAATGGTAGAGACGGTACCAATAACGCTACGAATCAGAGCGTGTTTGCGCGACCAAGAATTCAAGTCAGCAATAGCTTGCTGGTGTTCTTGATGCAGACGTTGAATTTCTTGTTTAATGGTTTGTTTGGTTTGATCGAAATCTTGATCAGCGGATTGTTCAGATTGACGAAGAATATTTAGATCGCGTTCCAATTTTGAGTCAAGATGTTGCACTTGTTTTTCCAGACGACGACCGCCACACAAATAGCGTTGCACCAAGCCCACTGCACCTTCGATACCACATTTGGTGCCGGCAGCAAACAAGAGAGGCATGGCAATCATGCCCACGCTGCCGGTCGCAACCACTGCCAATGCTCCGGAAGAAAGCGTCAAAGCGGCAGAGGCGGCGGCAGTTCCCAAACCGATCTTGACCAAATTGTTGCTCAAGATGCGACGGCCATAATACAAACCCTTTTGCCATAAGGTCATGTTTTGCGGCGACGTTGGCTGATTTGTCGCTCTGGCTTGAATAATACTGTCAATGTCGACTTCGGTTGCTTTCTTTTGATCAAGAACGGCCACTGATTCATCTTTTTTTTCATTTTTTTCATCAGTCTTCTCATTATTTTCAACATTTTCAAGGCGAGAAGCATCACTTTCCATAGTTTTTTCAATCAATGATGGTATTGGCATGGCAAAATTTTCTGCCAAGAATTCCTTTTTAATCGGAAAAGGTTGATCTTCCGCATTAAGTTGATTGGTCGGATCTTTTGGGGAAATATTTTTTTCTTCACTCGTTTGGGAGAAACCAATCGTCGGTTGATGATCAACCGGTTGATCGGATTTTTCCTCGGGTGATGGATTTTCGACAGCAGAATCTTTTGAATTATTTTC
>DAIREY010000033.1:0-9178 GCA_036795335.1 Patescibacteria group bacterium | reverse complement strand
ATAATGGTTACATCGATGATCGAAACGGATATAATTTTGTAAAAGGAACAAATAAGGTAATGGACGATAATGATCATGGTTCGGCAGTGTCTTCGATTATTGCCGCTAATTCCAACAACAAAGTTGGTATAGCCGGAGTGGCGTGGAAGGCGACGATTATGCCGGTAAAAGTGGCGTCGGCTAGTGGTTCAGCTAGCTTGTTTGATATCGCGCAAGGGATTTATTATGCGGTGGACAACGGAGCAAAGGTAATAAACATGTCGCTTGGTTCGACGATTGATAAAGATTATATGCGTGAAGCGGTCCAGTATGCGTCTGATCGCGGAGTGTTGATGGTGGCAGCGGCCGGTAATGCCAGTTCGTTTAGTTCCAGTGTTTTGAAACTTTATTATCCGGCAAATTATACGCAAGTCATGGCAGTGGGGGCGACTGGAACAGATGATAAGATTGCGACTTTATCCAATTCGGGATTTTTGTCCCATCATAGTGATCAATTGGATTTGATGGCACCGGGAGTGGATATTGTGACAGCCAACGCGGATGCGACCAATGAAGGTTATACATATTTTGACGGGACATCAATGGCGGCACCGCAAGTGGTGGGAGCAGCAGTATTATTGTGGAGCAAAGACCAAAATTTGACTGATAGAGAGGTTCGACAAATACTAAATGAATCAGCAGACAAAGTGAGCGCGATGAGTGGTAGTTTTGATGACAAATATGGAAATGGGCGATTGAATGTGGCCAAAGCTTTGGAAATGGTGGATGACAATAACAGTAATGATGACGATAGTGACGATATTGATGACAATGACGATGATAATAATAACAGTGATAACAATGATGATAGCAATGACAACAACGATGAAGATAATGATAACAATAGCGATAATAATGACGATAACCAGGTATATGGTGATTTTTGGCAGGCAAGCTGGTTGGGACAATCAAATTATTGGTATATGAAGCCGGGTGAAACTCGAAAAGTGTGGGTAGAACTAAAAAATGTCGGTACTTCATTGTGGCAAAAGACTGGATACAATGCTTTGCATTTGGGTACCGACCAAAATAAAGATCGGGTTAGTTTGTTTTATGATGGAAATACCTGGTTGACCAGTGATCGAATAAGCATGGTGGAAGATGAAGTGCGTCCGGGTGAAGTGGCTAGATTCGAATTTGAAGTGCGAGCACCGTTGTCGGTCGGGGATTACAAAGAATATTTCGGATTGGTGGCAGAAAATAAAACTTGGTTGAATGATATGGGGATGTATTGGGAATTTCATGTGACCAATCAAAATATATACTCTTCGGCTTGGGCGGGACAATCTGATTTTGCCAATTTGAATTTGGATGAAAAAGAGAGCAGTTGGATTGAATTTGTAAACAATGGAACAGCGGCTTGGACAAATGGCGATATCAATGCTGTGCATTTGGGGACTGACCACGCTTTGGATCGATCTAGTAAAATGTATGATGCTGGTACTTGGTTGACCTCAAATCGAATCAATATGGATCAGTCGGTAGTACAACCAGGGGAAACAGCGCGTTTTAGCTTCGATGTCAAAGGGAACAATGAAGGTTTTTTTCGAGAGTATTTTCGGCCGGTAGTGGAAAATGTGACATGGTTGAATGACCAAGGTGTATATTTGGATTATTGGGTTAGCTAAGCAATTATTAAGTAGGTTTGAAAAAAATAAACTTTCGAGGTTATCTCTTGAGTTTATTTTTTTATTGGTTAAACAAAGTATCTTATTCGTCGCGTTTGATGATCTTAATAAAAGCGTCTTTGGGAATTTCTACTTTACCCAATGACTGCATTTTTTTCTTACCTTTTTTTTGTTTTTCCCAAAGTTTGCGTTTACGAGAAATATCACCACCATATAAGTAACCGGTGACGTCTTTTTTGAGGGCAGGAATAGTTTCGCGAGCGATAATTTTGGAGTCGATGGCGGCTTGGATGGGGATTTTGATAAGTTGGCGGGGGATAATCTCTTTGAGCTTTTCGCAAATTCGACGGCCAATGGTGTCGGCTTTACTGCGATGGACGACCAGGGAAAGAGATTCAACAATTTCTTCGTTGACGATAACGTTTAGTTTTACCAAATCTTCCGTTCGCCAGCCGATTATTTCATAATTCATGGAAGCGTATCCTTGAGAAAAACTTTTAAGTTGATCGTAAAAATCAGTGATCAATTC
This sequence comes from Patescibacteria group bacterium, assembly GCA_036795335.1. GTDB lineage: Bacteria > Patescibacteriota > JAHJAL01 > JAHJAL01 > JAHJAL01 > DAIREY01. The sequence continues at coordinate 6,982 of DAIREY010000033.1, read as the reverse complement.
AGATAGAGGAATATCGAAAATCAGCAGCGATCGGTTTTCGCTTAGGACTTGAGTGTTTTTGTATTGGCCACGGTGTTTTTTGATCATGTCCATGATATTGCCCAAATATTCATTGGGAGTAATAATTTCGGTAGTTGTCCAAGGCTCTTCAATGGAAGCAATGTCTGATGATGGTGGCATTTCGGACGGATTTTTTATTTTGGTTTTTTGGCCGGTGGTATCGGTGATAATATAATTGACGGTGGGAGTGGTAAGAATAACGTTGAGGTTAAATTCACGTAATAGTCTTTCTTTGATGATTTCGATGTGTAACAGGCCCAAGAAACCACAACGGAAACCTGGTCCAAGTGCAGGTGACATCTCCGGTTGAAAAGTAAAAGAGGCGTCATTGAGTGATAATTTTTCGACGGCGTCTTTTAGGGAGGAATATTCATCGCCTTCTTCACAGTAAACTCCGGCAAATACTTTGGGAGGAATTTCTTTGTAGCCGGGTAGGGCAATGGTGGATGGATTGCGGGTGGTGGTAATGGTGTCACCCACCTTGGCTTCGCCAACACTCTTTAAGCCGGTGGCGATATAGCCGATTTCTCCGGTTTTAATTATGTTTTGTTTGGAGTATTGCGGTAATAAGTAACCCAGTTGAGAAATGTCGGATTGATGATCGGTGGTAATAAGTTTGATTTGGTCGTGTCCAGAAATCTGACCATTGATAACGCGAACATAAACAATGACGCCTAAATAGGAGTCGTATTTGGAATCAAAAATCAAAGCTTGTGTCGGAGCATCAGTTTGACCGATAGGAGCGGGAATATCATTGATGATTTTGGTTAATAATGCCGGGACGTTGGCGCCGGTTTTGGCGCTAACTTGAATAATTTCCGATGGCTTGAAACCAAATGTCTGACAGATTTCCCGGCTGACTTTTTCCGGTTGGGCGGCAGGTAGATCGATTTTATTGAGAACGGGAATGATGGTTAGATTGTGTTCGATGGCAGCATAGGTATTGGAAACGGTTTGAGCTTGGATGCCTTGAGTGGCGTCAACCAACAAAATTGCTCCTTCGACGGCGGCCAAGCTACGAGAAACTTCGTAAGCAAAATCGACATGACCGGGAGTGTCGATCAAATTGAGAACGTAGTTTTGGTATTGCATGCGGACCGGAGTAAGTTTGATAGTGATGCCGCGCTCTTGTTCCAAATCCATCATATCCAACATTTGGCTGCGTAGTTTGCGTTGATCAACCGTTTGAGTGATTTCCAGTAAACGATCAGCGAGAGTCGATTTGCCATGGTCAATGTGAGCAATGATGCAAAAATTACGAATATGAGTTAATGACATATATTAAGTTAGAAAAAAATTAATGAAGGACAAAAATCAATAATTATATTTTATCAGTTTTCAAGCAGGTAAACAAAATTTTTCCCATCTTGTTATTATTGATAAAAATAGATTATGATGTGGATTGGAAAGAAAAAAACGCTGAAAGGAATGATGACGAATGAATAATGAACTGATATTTAACAAAAATATTTTTGTGCTAACCACTTGTATAAGGTGTCATTTGATGTTGGGGCATGATTATTGGTATATCATTACCAAAGAAAAGATACGAATGGTCGACAACAAAAGTAAAGCGGCAATAAATGACGAGGTCCTGACCAAATACTACACAGAGGCACGGCAAGCAATTGGTTGGAAACAAATAAAAAATATCTTTGATACCAAATTTGCCTATATGTTTGAAAGAATTGGTTGCCGACAAACTCGAGTTAAGCTGGAAAAAGGGGAAGTGGGCTATCGTTTGTACAAAGAGAAAATGGATTGCTTTGTACGTCTGTTAAATCAATATCGAGAAAATTATTGTGCGGTAGATAACTCATTGTTGTTGTTGGAAAAAGAAATTTTGACCGGGTATGGATTGAATGCCAAGAAGCAACTAAAAAAGGAAACTTTGGATATGGAGAACTTGGTGGTCGAGCTGGTACAAAAAGAAATGATAGAGATGTATCGGAAATTATCGAAATTGGAGGCACCATTATTTGATTCATATCAGCGCATGTTCAAGAAGTTGTTTGCGGAGTTTGATAGTTGTCAGAAAACACTGATTGTTGCCAACGAGCGGTTGAGCCAAATCGAGAAACAACAAATCAAACAGCATAGCGAATTTGTTTGTTTGTCGGGTAAACAGAAAATGATAGAAGAAAAATTGGATGGTTGGGTGTCTGCTATTAATAATTTTGAACAAAAAGTAATTAAATTGTTTGAAAAATTGATGAGCGGTGATACTGAGATCAAGACTGGACAAAAATGTATTGAGGAGATAAAAAAAGAAATAAAAATCATAAAGGAAAACGTGTCTAAATTATTTCATCGGTTGGCACCCGATCACGATTTATCCTTGAAGGAAAGAGTAGAAAAAGAGTTTGATTTGAGTTGGAAAGGAGATAGTGAACTATTGAATATTGTGAAACAAAAGCACAATATGTGAAAATATATGTGTCTGTTTAAAAAAATAAACAGACATTATTTTTTGGTTTGATTGTGGTATCGTTGGTGCACCTCTTTGAGGTGTTTGTCGGTAAGATTGGTGTAGATTTGGGTGGTGGTGATAGAAGAGTGACCGAGCATGGATTGGACACTGCGCAAGTCGGCGCCATTGATTAAGAGGTCGGTGGCAAAAGAATGACGAAGAGTGTGCGGGGTGACTTTTTTGACAATGCCGGCTTGTTGAGCGATTTTTTTGATAATACGTTGAACGCTGCGAGGGGTGAGAGCGGAGGTGCGGTTTTTTTGGAAATGGTTGACAAACAATGCCGGATCGACGTCTTTGCGTTGAGATAAATAACGATTGATAGTGTCAAGTGCCTCCGGTGACAAAAAGACGATTCTGGATTTTCCACCCTTGCCGGTGATGGCGATTTCTTGACGTTGATTGGAAATATCTTGTCGAGTAAGTTTGACTAGCTCGCTAACTCGCAAACCAGTCGAAAAAAGAGTTTGAATAATGGCAATGTCGCGCAAACTGGTGATTTTATCCGAAACGGCGGTTTGAGACAAAATTTGCTCAACTTCATCCGGGTCCAAAAAATCAGGAATGGTTTTATCGGTTTTGGCCAGTTCAATTTTCTCCGGGCTTAGAGAAGCAATGTCATTTTTTTGCAAATATTTTAAAAAAGCCCGCAAAGCGATCATGTGGTAGTTTTGAGTTTTGGGTGAAATAGTTTCTGATCGAGAATTTTTGTAGGTGTGTAGGTGGAGGCGATAAGTACGAACGGTCTTTGAGGTAATTTTTGATACGTCGATATTTTTGGTAAAATTGAGAAAGCGAGTGAGATAATGGGAATAATTTTCCAGTGTCTTTGGACTTTTGTTTTTTTCGATTTGCAGGTATTCCAAAAATTGTTCAATAGCATTTTTGAGTTGCATAAAAGTTGATTATTGATATTTATTGTGCGACTTACTTTATAATAATATTGGTGGAGCAAGAAATGCAAATGTATTAAATTAATTGGAGTGAATAAGTAATGTTTACAACGATTTTAGAACATGTAGGTGGATGGATTGCAAGTGTGATAGAAGCCTGGGGTTATGGTGGGGTAGTGCTGTTGATGGCTATCGAGAGTATGTGTATTCCGTTGCCGAGTGAATTAATAATGCCGTTTGCCGGTTTTTTGGTTTATCAAGGCAAAATGAGTTTGTGGGGGGCGGGTTTGGCCGGTGGAGTTGGTTGCGTGGCTGGATCATTGGTGGCTTATTGGGTGGGTAAGTATGGTGGTCGACCGGTGATTGAAAAATATGGAAAGTATATTTTTATGTCTCAGCATGATTTGGCGGTAGCCGATAAGTGGTTTGCTAAATATGGCGAGAATACTTCGTTTTGGTCCAGGTTGTTGCCGGTAATCAGGACATTTATTTCTTTGCCATTGGGTATTGCCAAAATGAGATTGGATAAGTTTATTTTGTTTTCATTTGTTGGCTCGGTAATTTGGAGTGTATTTTTGGCTTGGTTGGGATTTAAGTTGGGTGAAAATTGGAGTTCGTTGCGGGATTATTTTCATAAGTTTGATTTGTTGATAGGGTTTGGATTGATTGGCGGTGTGGGGTGGTATATTTGGCGACATATAAAAAATAGTAAAAAATAATTTTTTAGTTCGAGGGAAAAAATGTTATCAACAGTACATATGATGACGGGGGCAGCGGTAGGGGTGGCGACGGAAAATTGGTGGGCGACGACGATAGGTTGTGTGGTTTTGCATTTTTTGTGGGATATGTTGCCGCATTGGGATCCCAGTTACAAAACGTGGAAAAAAAGAGATTGGCACATTGCTGCGGCAGTTGATTTATTGATGGGCTTGGGATTGATTTTATATGTAACTGGTGGTTATTTGAATATTTATATTGTGGTTGGCGTGATGATGTCGATTTTACCGGATTTGTTGACGTTGGCTTATAAATTGTTAAAAATAAAATTGCTGGAACCCTTGGTACAATGGCATGATAAGATTCAAAATCGAGCCAGCGGTTGGTGGGGTTTATTTTTTCAAGTAGTAGTGGCGGTGATAATGACAGTAATAATACGGTTAAAATCGTGATTGATATTGTTGTATAAAATAATTTACATTGACAAAAATAGTTTGTCGTGTTATTCTCTGGGTAGTTTAAAAATTAATTGGAGAAAAGCTATGTCTTATTGTTCGTGCGGTTTGGGTATTAGTGAAGATAAAAAAAATATTATCCAAGACGTGATTATTGAACAAACACAAGATGTAGAAGAAAATATCGAAGACGGTTTGAATGAAGAAAAAGCAGAATAATTTTTGGTTACAATATTATAAAAAGACCTTTACAATAATGATGGAGGTCTTTTTATGTGGTTTAAAGTTAAAAATTTTTTGGCAGGAATGGTTGGGGCGTTGATAGCGGTTTGTTTGTTATTGTCAATGTGGGCGGTGAGCGGATATGGATACTGGGAAGGGTTGAATTTACAAAGCGTTGGATTGTTTACTGTGGTTATGTTGTTGGTTTCTTGGGTGATATTAGAATGGTTAAAAAAAATTGGGGGCAGATGGCGGATTTTGATAGTATTGGCGGGTATTTGGTGTTCGATGTGGTTGCAAAATAAAAGTGGTTGGTTGGAGGCAATTGTTTATTTTTTGTTGCTAAGTAGCAGTATTTTGTGGTGGAAAAAATCGGGTAAGGAATTGGCATGGGGGTGGTTTTTTGGTTATGTCTGGTGGCAAAAAGTGATAAATTTTTGGGTATTGTTTGAACACGATTGGTTTGTGTTGGGTTGTCCCGGTCCTAAGTTGTTGGAGATTGGCTTGTTGATTTATGGATGTTATGTGTTAAAGAAAAAAAGATAATGTAAAAAAAGACCGATCGTTTTTTTGATATAATGAATGTGCAAATATTGAAAAAAGTAAAAAGTGAGAATTATCAATGTCAAAAGATGAAATTAGAAAAAACGAGATGGCCAAAAATGTGTTTTGGAAGGATCAAGCCGTGATTGCTTGTCTGGTTTTTTTGATGGTTTTTTTATTGACCGCATGGGGTTTATGGTATTTTTTATACCAACAAGTCGGTTATTCAGTGGGTATTCCGGCATATTTTAATTTTATGCAACCTTATCAGCTGTTGTATAAATATGTACTGCCATTATTTGCTTCAGTGATGGCATTGTTTCATTTATCCATTGCATTTTTTGCATATAAACGAGATCGATTAGTCAGCTATATATTGGTAGGAGGCACGGCTTTTTTGTCTTTGTTAGTGGTAGTAACCGGTATATATTACATGTCTTCGTATATGTAGTGAAAAATTGGTAGGTTGGGTTGGGAAGTTTTGCATAAATAATTAATAAATAAAAAATTATAAATTAATCTGTTGTTTGTGATTATTATTTGATATAGTATGAAAGGATTTTTTATTAGTTAATTATTATTTTTTATGGGTGAAGGCGGAGCAAAAAACTGGTATGAGCAAAGATGGTTTTATCGATTGATGGAAATGGTGCCTGGTATTTTGAGTTGGAGCGTGTTGATTGGGCCGCTTTTTTTGGCATTTTTTTATCCGGATTTAGTGGCAGCCGGAGTATTGGTTTTTGATCTCTACTGGTTATTCAAAGCATTGGAGGTTGGCTGGCGATTGTGGGTCGGTTATCGAAAAATAAAGGCGGACGCGCAAGTAAATTATATGGAAAAGCTGAAAAATTTGACGGAGAATGAAACTGCCGAGCCGAAAAAGAAGTGGCAGGATTTGTGGCAAGTGGTTTTATTGCCATCGTACAATGAAGGGGTGGAAATCATTAAGCCGTCGATTGAGTCGTATTTGAGGGCGGATTATCCGAAAGAAAGAATAATTGTGGTTTTGGCGTTGGAAGAGAGGGCTGGTGAAGAATTGAACAAGCAAAGAGCAATACTTCGGGAAACATATAAAGACAAATTTGCCGATTTTTTGATTTATACTCATCCGGATGGAATTGCCGGAGAACTAAAAGGAAAAAGCGCCAACGCGACTTGGGCGACTAAACAATTGGTCAAATATTTGGCAGAAAAGAAGATAGATTTCAGTGACGTTTTGTTGTCGAATTTTGATTGTGATACCAGAGTACATCCGCAATATTTTGCTAATATGTCTTACAAATATTTGATTGCCAAAAATCGGATGCAAAAAACTTATCAGCCGATTCCAATGTTTAATAACAATATTTGGGATATTCCTTTATTGACCAGAACGGTGGCGATTTCCGCTTCTTTTTGGCAGATCATTGAATCGACCAGAAGTTATCGGATGGTAAATTTTTCCAGTCAAGCAATGTGTTTACAAACACTGATTGATATTGATTTTTGGGATGTGACGATTGTATCGGAAGACTCAAGACAGTATTATCGAGCCTTTTTTTATTTTGGCGGCGATCATGAAGTGATACCTTTGTATACGCCGGTATATATGGATGCGGTGTTGTCGGATAATTTTTGGAAAA
>DAIREY010000106.1:0-1916 GCA_036795335.1 Patescibacteria group bacterium | reverse complement strand
TACCCGAAAAGACATGAGCGAAGCGAATATTCTTTATCGGGTATCTCATACGTAATAAGTAATATGAACCAAAAGTATGAGACCCCCGCACGGAGGCGGGGATGACGAAAAAAAGTAATAGATTTTTTATGTATTTCAAATGTAGCGCAAATTATTAATGTCGGATTTGTTGATTGCGTGCTGATGAAGCTGCTTTTGGTCAATATGTTTGGTTGGCTATATTTTTTTCTTGACAAAAATATTGTAAACATGCTACAATGACTGGATTTATTTAAATAGCAGAAATATACTCTAGTAAATATGATTAATAAGTGCGAAAAACCGATTGGAATTGATATCAGTCAAAGCTCAGTCAAAGCTGTTTGTTTGGATATGAACAACTCGGTGGACAGTTATGGAATTGTGGATTTGCCGGTCAATGCCGGTGATACGGAAATAATTTTGGCTTTGAAAAAGGCGATAAGTGCTGATTGCTATAATTGTGATGCGATCATCGGTTTGCGAGGACTGGATGTTTTGACCAAACAAGTAACTTTGCAAAATATAACCAATGTGGATGAGATGGCCAAAGCGGCTGAGGAGCATATTTTGGATATATTACCGGTGGAAAGGAGCGAAGTGGAATTGAGTTGGGAAGTTGTTAGCCAGGAGAACAATGAAATTAAAGTCATTTTGATTGCCGTTCCCAAAAAAGTATTGGAACGATACCAAAGAATTGTCGATGGAGTAGGCTTGCATATCAAATCTTTTGAAATAAATGCCTTGGCTTTGTATCGATCGTTTATGGATGAAATTAGTCGAAATACTTTGTTGGTAGATATACATGCTGATGAAACCAATATTGAATTTTATGATCAAAAATTGTTGTTGATTGACAAGACAATATCGAAGGGTGGCGTCAATATTACCAGAGAAATTTCGCGAAGACACAATATCTCCATGCAAGAGGCGGAAAAGATCAAACGTCAAAATCAAATTGAAAATGAAGATGATTTTAAACAACTATATAGACCGACGGCTGATGATTTGATAAATGAGATCGAAAAAGTAGCTACGATGATCAATTTTGAATACAAGAGAGATATTAATTTGATTTTGCTAACCGGCGGCGATTTTAATTTATCCGATTTTAATGAATATTTTGTTGAAAAAGTATCTCATCTGGCCAGTACTCGCGTGATGGTGCCTAGAGCAGTGATGGTGAGTGATAATATTGATAAAAAATTGAGTGATAAGCTACGATTGGCAAATGCGGTGGGATTGGCGCTGAAATAATAAAACAATAATCAATATCCAATTTGAGAGCAAGAAATTTCAAATCTCAAATTCCAAATTTCAAACACTAACAATATGCAAGGCACAATATGCAATAGGCAATGGAATCGCAAAGGCAATTTTCAAGGATCAATATCCAATTTAATCGCAAGAAATTACAAATTTCAAATCTCAAATTACCAACAAATATAAATATAAAAATCTAAAAATAAAAAAATGGAACAAGGTAACATTACAATCAGCGAGAAACAAGGACGAGGAATTGATGCTTTTCCTCCGCACACAATGCCGGTGTTGGTTTGTACAATATTGGCGGTCATTTTGACGGCAGTGGCCGGAGGGGTGTTGACTTGGATGTCGTACAAATACAACAATAATACAAATTTGACCAAACAAAATATTACAGCGGTGGAAAATGAAATAAAAAAAATGGATACCGAAGGTAATTTGACTGAAACTGCCAAAAGATTGACCAGCTCGGTAAAAACATACAACGAATACGAAAAAATGGATTTGGACTGGAAAAGATTTTTGGAACACATCAAAGATGACACTTTGAAAGACGTTATTTATAGTTCTTTTGCTATCGATCGAAAAGAAGGTTTGTTCAGAATTGATGGAGTAGCGCCTAGCTATCGAAT
>DAIREY010000105.1:0-1942 GCA_036795335.1 Patescibacteria group bacterium | reverse complement strand
GTCATACCCGAAAAGACATGAGCGAAGCGAATATTCTTTATCAGGTATCTCATTCGTAACAATATGCAAGACGCAATATGCAATGAAAATCGCCAGAAATTTCAAATCCTAAGTTCCCAACAGATCGTCAACATTTCGACATCCTTCGGACTAGTCAAATTAGTATTTAATATTAATAACATTTTTCGTTATTATATATTTGTAATAGTTTTAAAAAAGGAGGGATCTTGTTTATGCTCATCACGCGATATCGCCAAATATCCTCGTTGATATTTTTTGTATTATTTTTCGGGCTGTTCTCCTCAACTGCTTTTGCCAAAGAATTACCCGTTTCCACTTCACCGGAAACAAAATACATTTACCGTTTTTGGAGCCCGGTTTTCAAAGGTCATTTTTATACCATAGATTACGATGAGGCCGATCAAGTCGCCAACAATGACTCCAATTGGAATTTTGAGATGGTTGGCTTCTCTGCTTACAATTTTCAAGCGGAAAACACTTTGCCGGTTTACCGTTTTTGGAGCCCGGCCTTCAAGGGTCATTTTTATACCATTAACCCTGAAGAATGGATGCGAGTCAAAGACACTGACGCCAATTGGAATTACGAATGGGTGGGATTTTACGCCTACCCGGCCAGTTACACCGGAGATGCTCGTACGGTTTATCGCTTTTGGAGCCCAGTTTTTCATCATCATTTCTACACGATCGACGAAGAAGAAATGCAGCGTGTACGCGATACCGACAGCAACTGGACCTATGAAGGCGTTGCTTTCAAAGTGCCATTAGACGACACCAATATTGCCAATCAAGGCGCCGAAGACGAATTAATTGAAAGTGATGATGTAGCCTTGCAGATTGATGAAATTAGTGATCAGACCTCCAATAATGCCGATCAGGTTGAAGCCGGCTCAAAACTGATTGCGGCCAAAATATATTTATTAAACAATAGTGATCAGACCTTGGATTACGACATCTTGGATTTTCAATTGATTGATAAAGCAAGCGGTCTTTCCTGTCCGGCTGCCGCCATTGTTCAACCGGCCATCGCTTCCGGCACCTTGGCGGCTGGCGATAGCATCGAAGGATATTTGAGTTTCGTCGTTCCGGCCGATGTTGATGAGTTTGTTTTGGAATATCAATCCGACACAATGAACGAAAAAAACAATCGTATCGATATTAGCATAAACACGACATCTTCAGTTATTATTCTGAGCGATGAATTGGTTGACGAATCTTTTTCCGGTAAAAAAATAGTTGGTAAAGTCAAAAACAATACCAGTTCACCAGTACGATACGTGAAATTAACTGCCAATTTTTATGATAGCGACATGAATGTCATATCCACCAATTTTGCCTATGCCGAAAACGCCGACATTGATTTTCTCAATCCGGGTGAAACCGCCGATTTTACTGTTTGGTACGACAATGAAAACACAACTGTGGCGTATTATGATTTGGCTATCAATTGGACAAACAATTAAATCTTTTCCAAAAAATTAAAACCGATACGATAAACGGAGCTAAATTATTTTAGCTCCGTTTCCATTTTTATTTTCTAAACTCATCGATCATTGAATAGATCGACAGTCCGATAATTAGTATCGCACCAACTATTAGTGCGATAACTGCGATAATCCGGCCGAACGGCCAAAATATATTTTCCTCTGCGCTTCGTTTAAAATTTGGGATTTGTAATTTGGAATTTCTTGCGATTTTCATTGCATATTGCGTATTGCATATTTTATTCTTGTTTGGAATTTGAAATTTCTTGCGATTTTAATTGGATATTGGTTATTAGCCCTTGATTATTGTTTTAGTTTGGAATTTGGAATTTGGAATTTGAAATTTCTTGCGCTTTCACTTGGATATTGAATATTGATCATTGCATATTGTTACAAATAAGATCCCCGCACATAGGCGGGGATGACACAATGAGTTACTA
>DAIREY010000104.1:0-1946 GCA_036795335.1 Patescibacteria group bacterium | reverse complement strand
TATTTTAAGGTTTGGGAGTGGGCAATGAATACGCTCACTATAGAAAATAAATTTGATGACAAAATCATTGTAACCAACGTTGGTGGCTTTGCAGATAAATATTCTGTCAACGATCTTGTGCCATTTCAGACGATCCCAAGTGGAGTGATTGATGTTAAGTTGTATAAAGGCATTCAAGATAATTGGGTGCAGAGACAGCAATATAATCATGTCGCTGTTAATATTCCTGTCGAGGAGGCAATTTCGGGTTCTTCAAGTAGCACAGAGATAGACAGTCAGGCAAGGATTCAATATTTCTTGAATCCAAATTCAAATAAAAGGCTGGTTGTTTTTGGCCATACACACGAGGCAAAAATTATTGTATCGAATAATCTGCAAGGCCGGAAATGTATCTATATTAATTCCGGTACATGGATTGATCATAATCCCGCAGGAGCAACTATGACTTTTGCGGTTATTATACCTCAAACTTTTGAATCGACTTCACAATACGTGGTAAAGTTATACAATTGTGAAGACGGAGTATTCAATGTAATGGCTGAAGACTCAATTAGTATATGATATAATTTTTGGTTGGAAAAATAGATAAAGAAAAGAAGACCATCGGCATAATAGCTGGTGGTTTTATTTTGGAGAAACAGGCGTGGATGATAAAATAAATATGAATATTTGATATTTTTTAGTAATTTGATGAAGAGTTATTTTTCAAAAGGAAGGTTGGAGGCTTTGAGTGACGGAGTGTATGCGATCGCCATGACGATATTGGTTTTGAATATTGATGTGGGTAAGATGATGAAAAATAGTAATGGAGGTAACTTGACGGAATCTCTGTGGGCGATGTTTCCGGTATTTTATAGCTATGTTTTGGGATTTTTTTTATTGGCAATTTTTTGGGTGACGCATAATAAACAATCAAGAAATATTAAACGTATTGATGGGGATTATATTTGGATCAACATGCTAGCACTAATGTTGATTTCTTTGGTTCCATTTTCTACATCTTTGATTGGTGACTACGGTGAGGAGTTGGCGGCGGCAGTGTTTTTTCATACCAATTTATTGCTGGTTGGATTGGCTTATTTTTGGTTGTGGAGTTATTCAATTAGTCATGCGGATTTATTAGATAGTGATTTGGACAAAAAGACCAAAAAGTCAATTCTGTATCGCAATTTGATATTGCCGATTGTGGCATTGGTGGCAATCGGCGTGTCATTTGTTTCTCCCGATTGGAGTTCGTTGGCGTATTTGTCGATTCTGGTGGTGAAGAGGTGGATTTAGGGTTTAAAAGTATTTTTTAAGAATGATAACGAGAAATATTTAATGGTTTTTAAATAAATTTTTTATGATTATTAGTTTGTTAAAGGCAATTATTTTGGGGATAGTGGAAGGTTTGACGGAATTTTTACCAATATCTTCGACCGGACATTTGATAGTGATCAATCATTGGATCAGTTTTGGCGAAACATTTACTTTTTTGTTTGATGTAGTGATACAGTTGGGAGCGATTTTGGCGGTGGTAATTTATTTTTGGAATGTGCTATGGCCTTTCGGGAAAGATGAAAAGACAAGTCAAAAAACTTGGAATATTTGGTTGAAGACAATTGTCGGTGTGTTGCCGGCGATTGTTTGCGGGGCATTGTTTAATGATTTTATGGAAAGTCATCTATTGACGCCGTGGGTGGTTGCTTTGGCTTTGATAGCGGGCGGGGTAGTTTTGTTGATGGTGGAAAAAAAGAAAAGAGTGAGTAGAATAAACAGCATTGATGATTTGTCATATCAACAAGCGGGATGGATTGGATTGATTCAATGTTTGGCAATGATTCCGGGTGTGTCACGCTCGGCGGCGACAATTGTCGGTGGTATGTGCTTGGGAGCGTCGAGAGTGGCGGCGGCGGAATTTTCCTTTTTCCTGGCCGTTCCAACTTTGGCTGGCGCGACGGTGATCG
>DAIREY010000103.1:0-2007 GCA_036795335.1 Patescibacteria group bacterium | reverse complement strand
ATCATATACCGTTCCCCAAGGATCTCTTTTGGGAATCAATCCCAACCAAGATGCAATATTATTCAAGACAAACAAAATCAACCCAAATATTTCAAAAATCAATCCAAACAAAGAAAATCCAACCAAGCCGATTGCCACCCAAAAATTTATTACCTGCGTAACGCTTGCTTCTTTAATAGCTGTTTGTTCACTTAAAGTCTGTTGATACTTTTGCCAGCCTCCTGAAATATTACCTCCAGTTTGTGTGGTTTGGGTAGAAGGTTGTTTTATTAAATCATACACTTCAATTTGAATAATGTTGCTTGGTATGCTGCTATATCCGTATTTATTTGTACCGATGGCATATACACTATAATTACCAACCGGTAAGTCATTAGTATAATCATATTGCCAAAAACCATACTGGTCTGATTTCAAATTATATATTCGAAAATCATTTTCATTGTACATATACAACGTGATATCAATATTTGGCGCAGACGTGCCTTTTATAGTATTTGTTTCATCATTGGTCAAAGTATATTTTTCACTTTTAATAGTTGGAGGCATCAAAACATAAATTGGATTTCCTTTTTTTATCGTGTCTTCATCAACAATTATACTTATGTCTTTGGGATTGATCCCCAACTCAGCAAAATACGCTCTGATTTGTGTTTCAATATCACCCAAATTTTCTGGAAACATCACCATGTTTTCAAACAATCCGTCCAAATCGGATATTGAAGTTTGATTGTCTATTCCGTTTTCTATTGATATATCGGAATTTGGAAAAGTCCAGCCAATAATTGGCACATAATGTCTAACAATTTCAGTGGTATTGGACGGTGTTGTGGGAGTAGTTGGTGTTGTTGGTGTTTCCGGTGTGGTTGGCTCTTCCGGTGGGGTTGGTGGTTCTGGTGGAGTAGGGGGGGTTGGTGGCTCCGGTGGGGGTGGTGGTTCTGGTGGAGTAGGGGGAGTAGGGGGAGTTGGTGGCAGCGGAGGAGATGGTGGTTCGCTCGGTTCAGAAATTGTATAATTCAAGACATATGAAGTGACAGCTTTGTTGCCCAAACTATCTTCGCAACGCATATACACTATTTTGTCGCCTTCACCGGTCAAATCCAAAACGCATTCGGTCACACTGGTACAAATATTGCTCATACTATCATAATCAGTATCAACGACGTCCCATTTACATTGAGTTGCCAATGGTGATGTTGTGTATTCCACCAAAGTATTTCCATCATCCGTTTGATCAACGTATGGCGCCGTATCATCTCCCGCAACACTAATAATGGTTATCACCGGTGCGTCCGAAGCTGTAAAAGAACCCACAAAATCATCGTCGATAGTTATTGGATTTCCCGGGTAAGTTGTCACAATTCCAGTTACAACAAAATTGCCGGCAATGCTTGAAGACAGGGTAGCCGTTGTTTGTCCGGCAGCATTTGTTGGCGTTGTCGGTCCGACTAAGACTGCACCCGGCAAACCGCTTACGGTTAGGTCCACTGTTTGGCCGGCTAGCGGTACTCCGCCGAAAGTTCGTACTGTTACCGTAATATTGATAATATTGCCTACACTGGTTGAGGATGGCGTCCCATCAATCTCCGAATTTACCTGTATCGCATCCGCTAAAGAATTTATTTGCACCACCACATTTGTGTTTGATGATAATTGCGCAAATACAGTCTCTATCACTGTCGAAACACAGAATGTGCAAAAAGACATAATCATCAAATACAAAATTTTATTTTTTATTTCTCTCCAAATCGAAGACATTTTTTTGTTTTTATTTTTTGTTTTTTTAATTGTTTTCCCTAGGACCGATACTAATTAAAAACAATTAATATCGGTTGCTACGAAAAGCAATTATTATCTCTTCATTTCGTCTTTAATTTCTTTTGACAATTCTTCTTTGTAACTTTTTGATGACATCTTAATGAAAAGAATAATCAAAATAATTATTACCAAGATAATCAAAAGAGTGGTGAAATGATATTTTGAAAAGCTGGTAGTTGCACTAAATTG
>DAIREY010000032.1:0-10183 GCA_036795335.1 Patescibacteria group bacterium | reverse complement strand
ATCCTTCGAAAATATAATAAACAATAATAATCTGCAGAAGGGAAAAAATAAATTGAATGATACTAGCTACGGTGGTTTTATAATTATTGGATTTTTGAGTGTAATGAATCAGACTGCCGGCAATACTGGCAACAATGGTAAGAATGGCGTATGGCCAGGAAAGAGGAAAGAAAAAATTGATTTCGGTGGCGGCAATTGCTCCGACTAGCATACCGACTTGCAATCCACCTAAAATGCCGGCCACAATTACCGTCGGTAAAGCCAGATCAAAAATTAGTAAATTTTCATTGCCATAATTGAATAATAGTGTAAAAGTATAAATCAAAACAAAGGTTAGTGATAAAAGGAATTTTTCCACAATACCCGGGCGGATGATATTGAAATTATTTTTGATAATTAGATGGCTAATCAAAAAGGCAATGATCAAAATAATGGCGCTGCGGCCCGTGATATCAATAAGCTGATTGTAAAAATAAATAGTGGGAGACAAGTTGTTATTTAAATTGTGTAAGTTTTATTTTAATTATAAAATTTTTAAAAACTATTATCCAATGACTGAACTGCAAAATGTAAAATAATTTGTTTTATTTAACAAATGTGTTAATATGGTCGTGGGGGATTTTATTTAAATAGGCAATTAACATTTTTGTTAAATGACATCGAATAGTAGCGAAAAAATAAACGAAGAAATAAAAGTTATAATGCTTTTTGGTAAAGACAATATGCCTTTGTGGCTGGTGTGGCGGCAACGAAGAATAAGAATAAAAAAAGTAAATTTGAAATTTTGTAACAAAAAAGGCGAGACGTATCGGCACTATTTTTATGTAAATGATAGTAATGGCAATGATTATAAGTTGTGTTTTGATGCCGTTAACCTGTCGTGGATTTTGGAAGAAATTTCTTTTTAATATAAATGGAGAGCAAATGGAAAAATATTCAAGATACAACAATCTATTTGAGATGCCACATAATCAACAAATAATTATGCATGTGGACATGAATAGTTATTTTGCGAGTTGTGAACAACAGGCCAATGCGGCTTGGCGAGGACGACCTTTGGGGGTGTGCAGCTATCTACATCCGAAAGGTACCATCATTGCTGCTTCCAAAGAAGCAAAAAAATTGGGTGTAAAAGTTGGCACAAAATTACAAGAAGCCCAAAATATATGTCCAAGCATAGTGTTGGTACGAGATGATCCGGCGAAGTATCGGGCTATCACGCACACGCTTCGTGGCATTTTGCAAAGTTATACTTTTAAAGTAGAACATTACAGCATCGACGAAAGTTTTTTATATTTTGACAAAGAAAAATCCATTAATGAAATTAGCGCGATAGCTTATAAAATTAAAGAAAGAATTCAAAAAGAGGCAGGAGATTGGCTAACGTGTTCTATTGGAATAGCCGGAACAAAATTTTTTGCCAAAGTTGCTTCAGACATCAAAAAACCGGATGGTTTGATAGTTATCAATGACAAAAATGTTGATGAGCGGCTAAGCAAAATGCGACTGACGGATATTTGGGGAATTTCTTACGGGCTAGAAAAACAATTAAATAGGTTGGGAGTTTTTACGCCATTGGAATTGAAATATGTAAACGCAGCTTTTTTACTAAAAAATATGGGTAAAAATGGATATTTTCTTTGGTCTCGCTTAAATGGACTAGAAATAGATCAAATAAAAATAGACAAAGAAACAAACCAAAAATCAGTGGGTAACTCTTATACTTTGCTGGAAAAAACTCGTGACAAGGATAAAGTTGCCTTACTACTGATGAAGATGACGGAAAAAATTGGCAGAAGGTTGAGGAAAAAAAATATGCAAGCAAAGGTACTATGGATTGGTTGGAAATATTTGTACGGCGGTGGTTTTGCCAGACGCGAGAAATTAGCAGAGGCGAGCAATGACAGTTGGGAGCTGTTTCAACATGTTTTTGGTCACTTGCAAAGAAAAATCCTGCATGACAAGATCAGTAAGATCTTTATTAACGTTTCCGGGTTGGAGAAAAGTCATGAATTACAGTTGTCTATATTTGAGGATAAGATAAAAAAGATTCAGTTGTCTGAATCTTTGGATAAAATTAATGATAAATATGGAGAATTTACGATATCAAGAGGAGCTTGGCATAATTGGAGCGAACAAATTAATGATCGAATTAGCTTTGGCAAAATGCAAGACGAATAACAAAATTCGTTAGTTGTTGCTTGAGGGAAAATTATTCAATTCTCGATTGCTTAAAACCAATATCTTCTTTACGAAGAATAATAGTGCCGGAGTTGTCAAAAAAGTTGATAATTTGAAAAATAATAGCTGACATATGTTTGTGTTAATAAGTACTTTGAAATTGGTTAATCAAAATAGACAAGATAGATACAAAACTAATTGAAGCAATGAGCAAAGAGTGAAAAAAAATCGAGTGATGTTTGGTGTTCATATTTGTTGTTGTTATTTATTTTTAAATTTATTTTCTTGATCGATCATTTTGATAACTTTGTCCAACAGTTTTTTGGGATTTCGGTCATAAGCGATTTTTCCCGGACCGCGATAACCTTTTTCAACAATTTTGCGAAAATCATCGACTAATCCGCCAGTACCTTCCAAAACGCCAATAACTTTTTTATCTTCAAAAGCAATAGTAAATTCGTTTAATGTACCAATACGACCACAGACGTTGATGACAGCATCGGCCATACGGGTTAACAAAAGATTGCGGCCTGAATAACCAAAACCGGTGTACATTATTAAATCATAGTTATCCAACGGCAAATTGTATCGATTGACATGATCTTGTTTGGAGTTGGCCGGAGAAACGCCAATGCTAATGCCACCAGCGTCTTTACATCCTTTGGCGGCATAATCAGGCATGCCGGTGGTAGCACCGGTAATGAGAAAAGCGTTGTGCTTGGCTATTTGACGGCCCAGTTCATAAACCATTTCGGCGGCATTACGATCACATATATCAGCCAAAGCGGAGCCGGAAACACATATTGAATACTTAAGGTGTTTGGGGTCGTAAGGATTTTCTTTGTATGGTTGATGACGTTTGGTAGTTTTTGGGGATTTAATTTTGGTTTTCATAATGATTTGTTTTAAATTGATAAAAATATTGAATAATTTTAATTAAACAAATAATAGGATCGAAGTGAATAAACCGCAGAACATTAAGAGTTGAAGTCTTTGATACGAACTTTTACTAATTTTTATTTTTATTTCCATAATTTTTTTTAAATAATATTAATCTTGGGCGAATATTTTTTTATTTTACGTCTCATCTGTGTCAAAGAAAGTAAACCTTTTTGCGGTCCGATGTATTGAATGACATTATCGGAATTCATAGTTCCCCAGATAAGAGCTTGATGTTGAGAAAGGCCATGAAGAATAGCGGAAATATAGCCAGTAGCGAAGGCGTCGCCGGCACCAGTCCTTTCTATCGCTTTGGTAGCAGTGGCTGGTATGTGAATGAGTTCTTGGCCATTATAGGAGTAAGCACCATTCTGCCCGTCCGTAATTACAACGTAATCCGGTCCTAAATCAAAAAAATGGCGAAGAAGAACTTTTATATCCTGAATATTAGAATCCAAGATGGTTTGTGCTTCTTCCTTATTAATTAGAATAACGTTTGATTGGTCAATCACGTGTTTGATCTTTTGGTAACCATCTCTAACTTGCAATGATCCGGGATTGAAACCGAGTTTGACGTTGTTTTTTTGACAATATTTTACAGTTTGAAGATATAGTTTTTCATAATTTTGTCCAACGGATGTAAGATAAATCCATTTAGGTGGTTGCTTGATTTTTGGAAAAATATAATGACGATTTTCATGGTGAGAAAAAATTGTTCGTTCTCCTTGAAAATTAATAATAGCTGAATAATTGGTGGAAAATTTATCATCTTGAATAAGATATTTTGTGATCACTTTTTCCCGATGAAAATTTTTGATAATACTGTCCCCTACTCCTTGATCACCGATAATTGCATTAATAGCACTAGATAAACCAAGACGACGAGCGCCGATAGCCAAATTGGCGGCATTACCCGTACCAGGTATTTGAATTACTTCTTTGACCGGTATTTTGTCGCCATAATTAAAACAAATCTGACAATTCGTTTTTTGAAGATTGCAATGAACTTGTCCTTCTTCGATATTAAGAAAAACGTCAACAGTACAGTCGCCAATAGAGAGAATATCTAACATATTTGATAATTAATAGTTTTAATAATTTGTTGGTAAATTGACCGACTATCCAGATGATATTTTTTGATAAGTTCTTGGGGTGATCCAGATTCACCAAATGTATCATCGATACCTAATCTGGTAACGTGAACAGGATGTTGCTCGGATAGTAATTCACAAATGCTACCGCCCAGTCCGCCGGCAATTTGATGTTCTTCTAAAGTAATAACTTTTTTTGTTTTGCGGATTGATTTTAAGATAGCGGCTTGGTCCAATGGCTTGATGGTGGATAAATTAATTACTTCGACAGAAATTCCCTGTTTTTCTACTTCGTAAGCAGCTATTAAGCCATTTACCAATATCGGACCAGTACCGATTAAGGTGATGTCACGGCCAGATTTGAGAATATGCGCTTGACCAATTTGAAAAGCTTTTGTTTGAGAGGTGACAATCGGACTTTCTTCTCTGGTAAAACGTAAGTAAACTGGACCATTAAAATTGGCGGCGGCGATAGTTGCCTGATAAGCCTCATGATAATCAAGTGGAGATAAAACACAAATGTTTGGTAAAACTTTGACAATAGCAATATCTTCCAGAGCCTGGTGAGTTGCGCCATCGGCGCCAACAGTCAATCCGGTGTGGTGACCGGCAATTTTGACATTGGCGTTGTTGTAACAAACATTAACTCGGAGTTGATCCCAATTACGACCGGGAGAAAAGACAGCATAACTGGAGATAAATGGAATTTTGTTCTCGACAGCTAGTCCAGCAGCAATACTCATCATATTCTGTTCGGCAACGCCGCAATTGAAAAATCTATCAGGAAAATCTTTGGCAAATTTGTTTACTCTAGTTGATTCGGTGAGATCAGCGGTTAGAACGACTACATCTTGATTAATTTTTCCAAGTTCAAGTAAGGCATCACCGCAACCATTGCGAGTTGAATTGTATTTAAAAGTTTTTTTCATGAAACAGAAATTTGTTTAATGGCTAATTTGGTTTCTGTTGGATTTGGCGATCGGCCATGCCACGAGGGATTATTTTCCATAAAATCAACGCCTTTACCGGGAATAGTATGAGCAATAATGAGAGTTGGTTTTTCATAGATTGTTTTGCTTAAATTACACGCGTCAATGATGTTTTGAAAGTTGTGACCGTCGATATCAATAACATGCCAATTGAAAGCTTTATATTTTTCACGAAGTGGTTCGAGAGACATTACGTTTTCGGTGTGACCATCGATTTGAATATTATTACGATCGATAATTTGAGTAAGATTGTTTAATTTATATTTGCTGGCAAACATGATTGCCTCCCAAGTCTGACCTTCATTGTGCTCGCCATCGGATGTAAGGCAATAAATTCGATGATTTTGGTGGTTTAATTTGGCGGCGAGAGCTATGCCGCAGGCTTGTGATAATCCTTGACCCAACGGTCCGGAAGTATTTTCAATGCCCGGCAATGAAAGGCGATGAGGATGTCCTTGCAGAGGACTACCAAGTTGTCGTAGTGTCATCAACTTTTTACAAGGGAAATAACCGGAATGTGCTAAAGTAGCGTATAATGCTGGACAAATATGACCATTGGAAAGCACGACACGATCGCGGTGCGGCCAAGTGGGAAGCTTGGGCTTGTGATTTAAAATATTGAAATACAATGATACAAAAATGTCAGTCATCCCTAATGAACCAGCTGTGTGTCCGGAGCCGGCTTTGTGAAGCATTTTGATAATATCAATACGTATGTTTTGAGCAATCTTGGTAAGTTTTTTTATCTCTTTGTTCATAATTTATTGACCAATCCCTTGATAAAGCTGTTCAATTTTTTTTGGTATATCAGTGGAAAGAAAGATTTCCGAGCCACAAACAATTTCATTAGCGCCAGCCAAAATAGCTTGGTTGATAGTATTGATGGGCGCGAGATGCATACCACCGTCAATTTGAATATTTAATTTGGGATAACGATTGCGCAGAGTCTTTATTTTACCTAGCACTTTGGGAAGGAAATTTTGTCGAGCTTTGCCAGGATCAACACTCATGATAGTGATTCCATCAATAATTTGGATCTTGTCCTCAATCCTATTGATCGGAGTATCAGGATTAATAGCTATATAAAGTTTGATAAAATTATCATTATAAATATCAAATAGGCCGTTCCAGTCAATTTTGGCTTCGGCATGAACAATAAATTTTTCGATGCCAGCCTTGATCCATTCATCAAGATATTTTTCGGGAGAATTGACCATCATGTGTAGTTCTGTTTTGGCCACCGGATTTATTAAATAGAAATCTTTGGCGGAGAAGTGGCTTTTTTCTTTGATAAATTCGCCGTCCATAAAATCGATTTGAATATATTCAACCAGTTCATCAACTTGATATATTTGATTTTGCAATTGTTTGGCGTCTTCGGCGAGAATAGCCGGAATTAGGATTTTTTTGAGCATTTGTTTTTGGTTAATATTTTTTTGATCCGACGAATATGTTTGGTTTTGCCGGAGAATTTGGTATTTAAAAATTTATAAACGGTTTTTTTGCTTTCACTTTGAGTAATAAAATCGGCGGGAAGAACCAGAACGTTGGCATCGTCATCATAGCGAGCACAGGCGGCGACTTTATGATTCCAGCAAAGGGCGGCGCGAATATGTTTGGCTTTGTTGGCAGTCATGTCCATGCCAACGCCGGAACCGCAAATCAGAATGCCGATTTCAGTATTTTTTTTGATAGCTTTGATAACCGAGTGAGCATAGTCCGGATAATCGTCAGTGGAACGATAATGATAATTACCGTGATCAATAACCTCATACCCTTTTTGAAATAAATATTTTTTGATATGAAATTTGAGACAGTAGCCGCGATGATCAGCACCAATATGAATAAGCACATCCGGATGAGATATTTTTTGTTTT
Source organism: Patescibacteria group bacterium (assembly GCA_036795335.1). Taxonomy (GTDB): domain Bacteria; phylum Patescibacteriota; class JAHJAL01; order JAHJAL01; family JAHJAL01; genus DAIREY01. The sequence continues at coordinate 3,106 of DAIREY010000032.1, read as the reverse complement.
TTGGATAAAGTCGACACGTTATTTTTTGTTTTATTTTTTTTAAATCAAAGTATTGTATCATTTTTTTGCGTTGTCCGTCAACAATTTTATGATATGAAAAAACACTTTCGTCGAAAGTGTTCATGGAAACTATTTTGTCATAGTTTATGATTTCGCTAAAGCAAAAATAATTAAGTATTTAGTAAATATTTCAACATTTTTGCGATAGTATTCGATATTGTCCGGGTCATTGTCCAATTGTAAGTCATAAGCCAAAAAAATACTTTTCTGAGCTAGTATGTTGTTGATATCTGACAATGAAGCATCTTTGATATTATCCCAATTGGCCTCTTTGGTTGTCTGATGAGTGTTGATATAATAAATGATATTGTCGGCGGCTTTTTTTAAATAGTCTTTTTGTTGCAGATGAGTCATTTGATGATCAAAGCGATCGATTTGATTTAGGATATCACTGGCGATTTTGTATGTTTTCCCTTGACGGTCGCATTGTTCGATCATATTTTCCGTTATGTCTAGTTCGGAAGCAAGACAATTGTACAACATTGTTAAATTTGAACCATAAGTAATAGCAATTTCGTTTGAAGAAAATTCATTTATACTGTTGGATATAAAATTTTTAAACAACGATTTGATTTGTAAAGGGCCGACTTTTTCAACATAACGATTGAATATTTCTTGAACCGATCGGATGAGTTTTGGATCGTCGTTTGGTTGAGGATTGATACTAAGTTCCATATTGGATGTGAAAAATAAAAAAATTGGCAATTTAATTATATCGCCAATTATTGTTTTTTACACTTCTTGAAAATGTACCTGGGCATTTTCAAGATTTTTGACTATTTTTATTAAATTTTGATGCAATCCCGGTGTATATACGATAACCGGTGTTGCATATTTTATTGAGTTAAAGAATATTTGAATCGCACGAGATTCATCGGATCCAAATTTTTTGCATAATTCTTTAACTACGAGTGGAAACGTAATGACAGTCGGTTCTTTTTCGTAATCGAGCATATAAGCATATTTGGCGATTACTTTTTCCGGAATTTTTTTATCCGTGAAATTGCAAAATATGACATTCACAAAAAGTGCACCTCCTTTGTTTTTTTTTCTCAAGAACAAATGTAACAAACTTTAACGGAATTGACTAGATTTTTTTATCAAAATTACTGCGGTTTGTCCAAAAGATCGGGCTGAACGGTGGAATCTCCATCGGTGATTTTAGCAATATCTTTATCAATTTTTTTCAGCTCTTTGTAACCGTCATTGTATTTGTTGACAACGGTTGAGAGGTTTTTGCCGATACCATGATATATTTCATCATATTTTTTAATGTGCTGGTCAAGATTTTGTACATGTTTGATAACTTCTTTAACTGATTCCTCGACTTTCAGTGATTTGAGGGCTTGCAATACCGTCTGTAAGTAAGCAAAGAAAGAAGTAGGAGAAACAATAATAACTCGTTTTGAGAAAGCATATTCGATCAAGTCTTTGGAAGCAATATTGGTAGTGCCAACTTTGTAAATCAGTAAATTATAAAATACACCTTCGGCCGGAATAAACATAAAGGCGAATTCAGTAGTATTTTCTTGAGGACGGATATATTTGGCAGTTTCATCAATGCGATTTTTGACATCCATTTTAAATTCTTTCTCGAGTTGTAAGCGCTTGGTTTTGTTTTTTTCGGTTTGAATAAGATTGTATTTTTCCAGAGAAAATTTGGCATCGATCGGTATGACTGTGTCTTTTACAAAAATAACGGCATCGACAATTTCACTATTGGAGAATTGATATTGCATTTTAAATTGATTGGGCGGCAATATATTACTCAGCAACGATTCCAGAAAATATTCCCCAAGAATGCCGCGTTGCTTGGGATTTTTCAAAATATTTTCCAAGCTTTGCATTTGAGTGGCAAAACCAACCACTTGTTTGTTGGTTTCGTCTAGTCTGGTTAGTTTTTCGGTAACTGCTTGCAAGGTGCGATTTGTGTCTTGAGAAAGACGATGAGAAGAAATATATGATTGATCCAGACGTTCGTTGGTTTCTTTGAGACGATCGGACATCTGGTGAGTGAATTCATTGATTTGATTTTGAATTAGCAAATTTGACTGATCGGTGGATTGCGAAGGGCGAGAAAAACTTAATTGATAGGCAATATAAAGCAGAAGAATGATAACAAAAAGAAGTAAAAGTAAAAGAAGATAGCTGATCATAAATTGTGTTTTTTAGAAATATATTTATTTTGGAAAAAAGCAATTTGATCTTGAGGGAGAGGTATAGAGTCAACATAACGATATGTACCGATGGCAAGACGCGATAACGAATGGCAATATGCTCCGGTTTGTAATAATTGGCCAAGATCATGAGCAATCGAACGGATATATGTTCCGGAGGAACATTTGATTGTCAGCTGGAGGTCGGGATGGGCATAATCATTAACATCTATGTTATATATTATCACTTTTTTGGGCGAAAGTTTTACACTGATATTTTGACGAGCAAGTTGATAGGCGCGTTGTCCGTTGATTTTTTTAGCGGAAAATGACGGTGGATATTGATTAATTTCACCAATCAGTGATTGTTTGATTACTTCTATGATGGCGGATTGAGTTGGAATAAACTTATTTTTTTGGGGAGTAATTATTCCCTCAATGTCATAAGTATTTGATGAAGCGCCAAGTTTGATAATGGTTTGATATTCTTTGGGCTGATTTTGAATGTCGGTAATACTTTTTGTATCTTGATCGGTGCAGACAATCAAAACGCCATCTGCAAATGGATCGAGAGTGCCGGCATGGCCTATTGTGCCACCTTTATATTCTTTTATAATTTTTTGCCAATCATTATTGTCAGCAAATTTTTCCGGATATTTGAAGATAAATTTAATAATACGAATGCAATCGTAAGAAGAAACGCCAGATGGTTTGTAAAGGTTGATGAACATGAGTATATTATGACAAAATAATGGAATAATCCATTATTTTTTTGATAAATGGGCGAGAGAGGAGTCGAACCTCCACAAGTTTTACCTTACTTGATCCTAAGTCCAGCGCGTCTGCCAGTTCCGCCACTCGCCCCTATGTCAGGACTCGTCCTTGTTGCT
>DAIREY010000102.1:0-2046 GCA_036795335.1 Patescibacteria group bacterium | reverse complement strand
CCTGCATTGCCCAACAATTGGAAAATCTCGGCATTCATGCTTTACACATCTCAGCCGGCAACTATGCCTCATACAACCAAGGACTGCTCATCCAACCCATGGCCATACCCGACGCCCCATTGGTTCATTATGCCAATACCATCAAGCAAACCGTCCAAATCCCCGTCATTGCCGTGGGCAAAATTCATCATCCCGATCTGGCGGAAAAAATTCTTACGCAAAAACAAGCTGACCTAATTGCGATCGGCCGCCCCCTTCTTGCCGATCCGCATTGGCCCAACAAAGCCGCCGCCGACCAAACATCCGACATCAATTTGTGCATCAGTTGCAACCAAAGTTGTATTACTCGTCTTTTTGCCAATCAAGATGTCCATTGTACAGTCAATCCACTATGTGGCTTTGAAAAAGAATTAGCTTTACCCACTACCACCAAAAAACCCAAAAAAATTCTAGTGATTGGTGGCGGACCAGCCGGTCTATACGCCGCCACGCAACTATCAGCTATTGGTCATCAGGTATCGCTCTATGAAAAATCTTCTCGTCTGGGCGGCCAATTAAATTTAGCCGAAAAACCACCATTCAGAGAAAATATCAAACTATTGCGCAAATACCTCATCAACCAAGCCGAAAAAAATTCCGTCAAAATCACCCCAAACCACATCATCGACGAAAAAATTCTGCAAAAAGAACAATTCGATATTGCCATCTACGCCACCGGATCAATTGCCACCCAACCGAATATCCCGGGTATCAAACTCAAACATGTTATTTCTGCTGACAAAGTCTTAAATGATCAAGTCAAACTTGGCAAAAAAGTAATAGTTGTTGGCGGCGGTTGCCAAGGCGCCCAAGTCGCCGATTTGCTCGTCCAACGCAAACACACCGTTACCCTCGTGGAAATGTCCGACCAAATTGCTAAGGAAATGCCCGGAGAAGAAAAGACCTTGCTAATCAATCGCCTGTTAGCCAAAAAAACCAAAATCCACACTCTTACCAAAGTTATCAAAATTGACTCCAAAGGTATAATTATCGAAAAAGGTAAAGGCAAAACCAAACTCATGGCCAAAAATATTATCACTTGTTTTGGCCGCACTCCCAATCAAGAACAATATGATTTAATCTCTCAATACATTAATAAAATATTCAATATTGGCGACTCCCACCAAGTGGGACGTATCGAAGACGCTCTACGTTCTGCCGCCGAAATTTGCCAAAAAATCAGTTAATTTTTTTTACACAAAATAAAAAAAGAGGTGCGACACCCAAGCTCTACCTCTTTTTTATAAATTATAAAAACAATCCCACTAAGTATGTCCCAGCTAGGCAACAATCATCAATCTTTTCCGGAATGGATCCAAAAAGCCGTCATCTATCACATTTTCCCAATGGGATTTTTTGATTGCCCTGCTATCAACCCGATTGCTCTCAAAAATCATCAACTCGCCCAAATTCAACCGGCTTTTCGTCTTCATAAATTACGTTCATACTACGCGCATTTACGCCGCCTGCATATCAACACTATTTGTTTCGGACCAATATTTGAAGCCTGCACCCATGGTTACGACACTATCAACTATTTTCAAATCGATCGTCGTTTGGGCACCAACAACCTTTTTCAAGAAATCGTCAATGAACTGCATGCTCAAGGATTCAGGGTCATCATCGACGGTGTTTTCAATCATACCAGTCGCCTATTTCCCGCCTTTTTACACCTCAAGCAATATCAAAAAAAATCTCCGTTTATCGAATGGTACAAAAAAATCGATTTTCAACAAGATACTGTTTGGCACGATGGCTTCAGCTATCAAAATTGGGAAAATCACACCGAACTGCCGGAATTAAATTTGCAAAATCCCGACGTACAAAAATATATTCTCAACATCATTCAGTATTGGACCGACAAATATCATCTCGATGGTTGGCGACTGGATGTAGCCTATCAATTTGATTTGGATTTTATCGGCAAAATAAAAACTACCCTTCGACAAATCAATCCTTCCGGTTTTCTGTTGGGCGAATTGATCCACCAAGATTACTCCGCATACC
>DAIREY010000101.1:0-2109 GCA_036795335.1 Patescibacteria group bacterium | reverse complement strand
GACCGAACTTCCCATTATTGGTCAATACGGCAAACAAATCAACATCTAATTACAATCTTTTTTAAAAACCATTTATTCATGAATATCTTTGATAAATGGTTTTTTTATTGTCCAAAATTAAGATATTATTAAATAAATAAACAAAATATATTTTCATTTATTATTCTCAACATCTATATGCGTCGTACCAAAACAATTTGCACTATCGGACCGTCCTCCGACACCAAAACGAAAATTAATTTATTAATCAAAAATGGCATGAATGTTGCTCGTCTCAATTTTTCTCATGGCCAACATACTTGGTTCGCCAAGACTATCCAAAGCATTCGCCAAGAAGCCAAAAAAAACAATACCTTTATTCCCATATTACAAGATTTGTGCGGTCCCAAAATCAGACTTGGACAATATCCCGCCGGAGGTATGGCCATCAAACAAGACGAAAAAATTATCATCGCCTACAAACCAAATACCAATCTCCAATCCAAAAAAAATCTATTGGATTGCAATCTCAATCTCACTGCTTATCTCAAAAAAGGACAAATTATTTTGCTTGACGATGGCAAAGCGCAACTGGAAGTATTGTCAGTCAACAAAAAAGAAAAATACGCCACCTTCATTTCTCAAAGCAATCATTACCTCAAAAACAACAAAGGCATCAATTTGCCCGCCACCCCCACCGATATTTCTTCGCTTACCAGCAAAGACATCAATGATTTGGTTTTCGGCTTAAAATACAACATCGAATATATCGCTCTATCTTTTGTTAAAACCGCCAAAGATATCACCAAATTACAAAATATTCTACAAAAACATCGCGTCAAATCCAAAATTATTGCCAAAATCGAAACTGCTCTTTCCCTGGACAACATCGACGAAATCATTCAGGTTGCCGACGGTATCATGGTAGCCCGCGGCGATCTGGGCTTGGAAACACCCATTGAAGAATTAGCCACTATTCAAAAAATTATTGTTGAAAAATGCATCAACGCCCACAAACCGGTTATTGTTGCTACCCAAATGTTGGCCAGTATGACCAACAATCCCATCCCCACTCGCGCCGAAGCCACCGACGTCGCCAACGCCGTATTTGACAATGCCGATGCTGTAATGCTTTCCGAAGAAACCGCCGCCGGCAATTTTCCCATCAAATCCATCAACACCCTCAGTCGCATTTGTGCCTACACCGATCAGAATTGTTACCATCCGGACAATGGATTTATTCATATTGACCGACACGACCAAATATCATCAATCGCTCACTCGGCTTGTCATGCCGCCATCGATATCGATGCCAAATATATTATCGTTCCTTCCTGCACCGGCCAAACCGTCCGCATCGTCGCCAGCCACCGCCCACCGGTACCAATCATCGCTTGCACCAACAACCCCATCTTGTGCAACCAGCTCAATCTTCTTTGGGGCACCACCCCCATGCTCACCAAATCCGACAAAAACTATGAAATGATTCCGGAAATAATCAAACAGCTTAATCACACCAAACAACTTGCCAAAGGTGACAAAATTGTCATCGTCGTCAGCTCCAATCTCACTCGTCTGGAAGCCGACCAAATGCAGATCAAAACTATCTAAACTTGCGCTTACCTCTTTTTTGCGATATTATTACCATAAGCATTACAATACATTTCGTCTTACTCACTTATGATGCGGGGTAGAGCAGCCAGGTAGCTCGTCGGGCTCATAACCCGGAGGTCAGCCGTTCAAATCGGCTCCCCGCTACTTACTTTAAAAGAATGTTATACAACATTCTTTTAATTATATGACAATTTTACTCATTTACAATTGAAACAAAAAATTCTCTTCAGCTTTCCAACTTTCACATCCTTCTTGCCCTCTCGGCCAAAAAACCTTATCATAATATTGTAATTACTTCGGTCAGGGTAGCTCAGTTGGTTAGAGCGCGGGACTCATAAGCCCGAGGTCGGTGGTTCAACTCCACCTCCTGACATTTGCAACTAAATATGAGCTCGCTATCAACGCGAGCTCATGACATATCTTCCATATCAACCAACAAGAAATGCCAATTAAATATTAATCCCAAGATATTTTCTGAAGCGAAATCTTATCCCAATCCGTCACCGCTCTAGTCTT
>DAIREY010000031.1:0-10735 GCA_036795335.1 Patescibacteria group bacterium | reverse complement strand
CGAAGAACAAACCAAAAAAGCTACCGCCACCTTACTCAATGCTGTTATCGGTATCATCATTATTTTCGCCGCCTTTGCTATTGTTTATACCGTCCAAAACAATATTATCGGTGCAACATCTGATGTTGTCATCAACTAATGTCTATCATTACCAACTACATATTATATCTAATGGATTATCAGTTGAACTCGGATAGTTTTACCCAAAATCTCCATTTCGCAACATCGCCAACATCACCAGTATTTTTGATGTTATCAAGTTGCTAACGGTCGTCCTTACTTCCATTTCCAGCTTGATTGCCGTACTATACATTGTTTACGGCGGATACCAATATATCACTTCCGCCGGCAATCCCGAAGCTTCCAAAAAAGCCGTTAGTACCATCACTTGGTCTGTTGGCGGTTTGGTAGTGATACTTTTGGCATATACATTAGTCGAATTTGTCATCACCTACCTCAAAACCGCTCAAGCATAAACCAAACAATTGACCTCTTTATAAAAAAGACAATAACTCATTTCTCGAGTTACTGTCTTTTTTTATCCAAAAATTACCAAGAAATAGCCATTGAACAAAAATCAGTTTATTGATAGTATTAAATCTTCGCCTGATTTTAAAAAAATAATGTCAAAACAGTTACCGCAGCACTTCATTCTTCAAGCGTTTGCGTTTTTATCATTTCACAAATAAACGAAAAATCAATTCCCATCGCATATCTCGTTGCATTCACTTTTTCTATCCATATTTATCTTGACAAACATTAGACAAATTTGCTACAATAACAAGATTTATTACATATCCTTCTCATGTACTCATTATTAAATACATTCACCTACGGTTTTATCAACATCCTGTCCGCCACCCCCAGTTTCTCCGAATTCCTAACCAGCCCAATCAATGCTGTACGCGATTTATTATACAATCAGATCGCCAAAATTGTTAGTGGAGCCATTGGCATCATCTACTATCTAACGGCTCTCTCTATTAATCTCATGTCTTCGGCCAGTTCGGTTCGCCTCGATGCTAGTAAAATTACCAGCGCCTGGGACCAGTCGATCTTCTATGTCAACGTCATCGCAGTTTTTGTCTTGATCGCCATTGCGCTGGCCAACGCCCTACGACTCAATATCGAAACCTACGAAATCAAAAAAACTCTCCCCGGTCTGATCGCCGGCTTCATCTTGGCCAACCTTAGTCTCTTGTTGTGCCGCGCCGTCCTCGACTTGTCCGACATCATCACCTACCAAATCGCCTCCAACAACAATGATGGCGGCAACTTGGCAGCCTCCCTCATCTCCACCATGACCGGTGTCGCCATCAAAGCCGGCGGCAAGGTTGATCTTGGCGATAGCGCTATCCAAACTATTCTCAAAAATTTTTCCACATTTTTTTTGTTTTCACCACAATCCATAGCTCTAAATGCTGCAGTCGGCATTACCATTCTCATTATGGCTTGTATCTGGTTTAGCATACCTGCTGTGCTCATCGCCATCATCGCTCTGCTTATGATTGTCCGCTATCTAATCCTCATGGTCTTGGTGGTTATTGCTCCCATCGCCATTATTTTTTATTTCTTTCCACCCACCAAAAATTTGGGTCAACGCTGGTTTGACGAGTTTTTCAAATGGGCCTTCTTACCTCCCATCGTCTTTTTTATCCTCCGCCTTTCCACCTTCTTTTCCAAAAATAGTTCCAACAACCCAATTGCATATATACCCCTCCAGCTACCCGCTACCCGTGAAATCCAAACCGCCCTGCATTCTTTTCCTCCATCTGCTGCCAAATTGTTTGTCATCGAACACGCCTATGCTATTGTGGTTGACGATGGCTCTTCAACCGCCACCAACGGTACTGCTAATTCTGCTACCACTGGTGCCATATCCGGCTCCGGTAATACTACCACCAACGGTGCTGCTAATTCTGCTGCCACTGGTGCCAATACTGGCAACACCGGCAATACTACCGCCGGCAAAGCCGAAATATCCGCCGGCTCCGACCTCTGGGCAAATATTTTGTCCTATATCGCCGGCATCGGCATCATGATTGCCGCCATTTTCGTCCCTTTCCAAATCGGCGGATTGGGCGGTCAATTGATGAATTGGGTTTCCAATTTGGGCAAAGGTTTGGCCGGCGGCGTCGGCCGCGCCGGCGTCAAAGCCCTTGATGATCGTTTTCAAATCGGTGAACGTACCAAAGGCGCTTGGGCCAAAACTCCTTTTGGTAAATATCAACAAAGAGCAGCTCTTGGCAAAGAATTGGTCAAATCAAATACCGATGCGGCCAACAAAGAAACTCAAGAAGAATTTTTGTTTAAACGACTAAAACATTTTGAAGAAACCAAAACAAACAATAGCAACAACCCGGAATATGTAGCAACCTTACGAAAATATCGAGCTATCGCATCAGAAAGAAATGCTCCTTTTGAAAAACTATCTTTCGATCAAAAAGCTGCTTTAGTTGAAAAATTTGACCGCGATCATAAAGGAGACATACAAAAGATCGTTAACGGTAAAACACCAACTAGTGCTAATTTTAAAGAAGCTGGCGATCTTCGCGCCTTATTGGCAGAAATCGACAAAGACCGAAACAGCTTTGACCCCAATACACGTGCCAAACAACAACAATTCGAAAATAAATACTACCCCAACAGCAACCGCGACTTCTATGGCAACCTCAAACCCAACAATATGGAGCCTGATCAAGCAGTTATTCAGGCTATTAAAGAAAACTATGCAGACAAAACTACTGAACAAAAACAACTTATTAGAGATTTTTCCTCAGGCAAATTAAACAACATTCCACAAACAGTAATAACTAGAGCTGAAGAACTAAGTGGATTTAAACCAGATCCAAAAAAACCCGACCAACATCTTTCTCTAGATGAAGTTTATCACAACAAATTTACCGCCAGAGTCCAAAACAAAACAGAAAACATTCTTGCGTCACACGATAAATCCAGATACAACAACAATGTCTTACAAAATATGAAAACATATATCGACAACAATGACTTTCAGGGAGCTTCCTCATATGCTAGACGACACAACATGCACGGTCTTCTGCCGGAATTAAAAACACTTCAGCCACATTCCATCGAACACGCCACTCTATCTCGATCTCTGGATGAAATGATTAATGCCAACAAAGCTGTCACCACCAATCGCACCACTAGCATGGACCAAATGAGAGCCGATATAGAAGTAAAATTAGACGCGATAAATAAAGATCCGAGCCTCACCAAAAACAATAGTTATGATCCTGTTCAGCTCACCCTTCAACAAGATATCATCAAACGATTTGATCAACAGATGAATTATATCAACACCAACTCATCGTACGAAACCTACAACCAAAGCATCGGCAACACATACAACAACAGCAAAAAAGCCGAAAGTGTCAAACAAATCATCAAAGATTTTCAAGATCCATCAAAATATTCCAAAGCCTATATCGAAGATTTGCTTCCGGAAATTGATACCAATCGACGCAATGAAATAAGTAGCAACGTTGAAGCCATGGGTGCGGAATATCAAAATTTGTTAGCGGAAAGAATTTACAAAATTTACCAAAAAAACCCGCCAAAAAATCCTTCGACAAAACAACCGTCCCAACCAGCCGTCACACCAGTCGGCCAAGTTCATACAGCCGGTGGAACAAAAGATATAGAAGATTTTGAGATCGGCACACATACCGAACCAACCGCCTAACCAATTCCTCCACCAAAACAACCGCTGGGTCCAAGAAAAACAAATCTATAATTCACAAATAAATGCTCCAATACAAAGTCCCACAAAACATCAAAATGCCCGACCAAATCATTGGTTCTTTGACTCTTGAACAATTTTTGTACTTGTTGTTTGCCGCCGGCCTCATCTATGTCGCTTATCTCTACATCGGGTATGGCAATCTATTCTACGTCATTTCGATCGCTATCTCACTAATCGCCATCGCTTTCGCTTTTGTTCCGGTCAACGAACAACCATTTTCCAAATTTGTCGCCAACTTTATTCTTTTTCTAGCTCGTCCTAAAGTCCTACTCTGGCTACAACTACCTCCTCCAATTTTTGACACCGGCCTATCTGAGAAAAAGAAAGATGATAAGGCCGAAAAAGAAGCTATTCGTCATCCCGAAGAAGTCAAATCACAACTGCAACAATTGTCTCTTGTTCTGGATACTCAAATGTCCCCCGCTTCCATCCGTGCCAAAATCGAATCCCTCGACACCGACAAACCAATCGGCATTGTACCCGCCAAAAAAGTGCTGCCATCACATCAAGACAACAATCCATCCACTCCACCCAACAAAACCAATATCGCCAGTCGTTTTAGTCAAGTTTCATCCACTATTACTAGCCTCTTCAAACGTCCACCCAAATCCACCGGCAACGTCACTGACAATATGAAACAAGCTCAAGAAAAGAAAAAACAACAGATGATGGAAATCGCCAACTCTATTCGTCGCCCATAAATATTTAAACATGAAAAAGAAAACCAAAAAAAGCAAACACAATCCCAAAAGTTCTACACAACAGTATTTACCTTTCAAAGAAATACGCAATGGATTGGTTATCATGAAAGATGGCAGCTTACGCAGCGTTCTTTATACATCCAGCGTCAACTTCGACCTCAAATCCGATGACGAGCAAAATGCTATCATCTACCAATACCAAAATTTTCTTAACTCGCTCCCTTTTCCTATGCAAATTATCGTCCAATCCAAAAAATTGGACCTGACCGAATACATCGCCAAATTAAAAGATCTGGAAATCAAGCAAACCAACGATCTACTCAAAATCCAAATGCAAGAATACATCGCCTTTATCCAAAGACTGCTGGAAGTCACCAATGTCATGGAAAAAAAATTCTATATCATTGTCTCCTACTATCCCACCTCCGCCCCCACCAAAGGATTTTTTGAAAAACTATTTCCCTCTCGCAACGAAATTGTCGTCAAAGAAAAAGATTTTCAAATTGCCAAAGAAAAAATCACCGAAAGAATCAATATCATCACCAGCGGGCTTGGCTCCATGGGCCTATCAGCCGTTCCGCTCACCACTCAAGAAATCAGTGAAATGCTTTATGTACACTTCAACCCCATCACTTCACGCCATCAAAAATTATTCAAAGTCAATTCCCTCACCTCCGATGTCGTTAGTGGCATGAAAGAATAATAACGGGATGAATCAAAAAATCAGTTACTTTAAATTTTACCTTGCGATTTTCATTGCCTATTGCATATTGTTATTGATGAGATACCCGATAAAGAATATTCGCTTCGCTCATGTCTTTTCGGGTATGACAATTCTAGTTACTGTTTAATTTTCACCTTGCGATTTCACTTGGATATTGGATATTGAAAATTGATTCTTGTTTTTGTTTGAAATTTGAAATTTGGGATTTGGAATTTCTTGCGATTAAATTGGATATTGCATATTGCATCTTGCATATTTACTTAAATATTGAATATTGACACTTGACAATTAACTAAATTATTTAAATTATTAAAAACTAATTAACATAAAAAATGTCATTTATTTCCAAAATATTTAGCCGTAAACCCATCGACCCCGAGAAACAAAAAGCCATCGATGAAAAAAAACGTCTGGAACTTGAACGCAAGCACCTTATCGAAGCTCGTGCCGTCTTTGAAGAAGGAATGATTACCATCAAAGACATCATTGCTCCTTCCAGCTTTCGTATCAATCCCAATTATTTGATCGTCAATGACAGCTACGTTCAAACTCTTTTTGTTTTTACCTACCCTCGTTTTCTTACCACCAACTGGCTTTCTCCTATCATTTCTTATGATGCTACTATGGATATTAGCATGTACATCTATCCGCAAGGTTCCAAAGCGGTATTGGAAGATTTGCGCAATCGTGTCGGACGCATGCAAGCCACCTATGCTCTCAACCGCGAAAAAGGTGAAGTGTCCGATCCAAAATTGGAAACAGCCATTCAGGACGCCGAAGAACTGCGCTACCGTATTCAACAGGGCTCGGAAAAATTATTCCTTTTTGCCATGTATTTTACTATTTATGCCGAATCGGAAAAAGAACTCAAAGCCAATATCGACCATCTCGAAACTACTCTAGGTGGTGCGTTAATTTACACCAAATCAGCCATTCTTCAACAAGAACAAGGTTTTAGCTCCACTCTACCACTTGGCAACGACGAACTATATATTACTCGCAACCTCGACACCGATGCTATTTCTACCACCTTTCCTTTTACTTCAGTCGATCTTACCAGCGACAACGGCATTTTCTATGGGTTTAATGGCCACAACCAATCGCTAGTCATCTTCGATCGTTTTGACCTGGCCAACCCCAACTGCACAATTTTCGCCACATCGGGTGCCGGTAAAAGTTATACCGTCAAACTCGAATGTCTTCGCTATTTGATGCTTGGTACAGATATTATCATCATCGATCCGGAAAACGAATATCAAACTCTTTGTGAAGCCGTCGGCGGTACATATATTCCCATCAATCTCAATTCGGATAAAAAAATTAATCCGCTCGACTTGCCGGAGACATCCGAAGGTGACGAAGAAAACGCACTCCGATCGGCCATTGTCGACATTACCGGCTTGATGAATATCATGCTTGGTCAACTTTCCCCGGAAGAAAGCGCTATCATGGACCGTGCTATCAAAGAAACTTACGCTATCAAAGATATTACCGAAGATTCCGCCAGCCACAAAAATGCCCCACCTCTTTTAGCTGATTTGCAAAGCGTTCTAGCCAATATGCAAGGTTCCGAATCAATGGCTCGCCGCCTGCAAAAATTCACCGAAGGCTCCTATGCCGGCCTGTTAAATCACAACACCAACATCGATCTTACCACCAACATGATTGTCTTTTCCGTCCGCGACTTGGAAGAATCTCTTCGTCCAATTGCCATGTATGTTATCACTCACTTTATCTGGACCAAAATACGTGCCAAACTCAAACGTCGCATCATGATCATCGACGAGGCCTGGAACCTCATGCAATACGAAGACTCCGCCAAATTTTTGCGCAATCTCACCAAACGTTCTCGTAAATATTACCTAGGTATCACTACCATCTCTCAAGACGTCGAAGACTTTCTTGGTTCTCAATATGGCAAAGCCATCATCTCCAACTCTGCCATGCAGATCCTGCTCAAACAATCCCCGGCTTCCATCGACCTAATTGGTAAAACTTTCAATCTCACTGATGGTGAAAAAATGGCTCTTCTCGAATCCAACGTCGGCGAAGGAATTTTCTTTGCCGGTATGAACCACGTCCTGATCAAAATAGTCGCTTCCTATGCCGAACATCAGCTCATCACCAGCAACCCGGAAGAAGTCCTCGCCCTCAAATCCTCCCTGGGAGTGTAAAAACATAATATTTTTTCTTATTTTTGTGATTTATTGCATATTGTGTATTGCATCTTGCATATTTTTCCCGTTTGAAATTTAAAATTTCTTGCTTGTTATAAATAAGATCCCCGCACATAGGCGGGGATGACAGAATAAGTTGCTATTTAATTTCAACCTTGCGATTTCAATTGCATATTGCATATTGGATCTTGCATATTTTTTATTGTTTGAGATTTGAAATTTCTGGCGATTTCAATTGGATATTGGCTATTGATCCTTGAAAATTGTCTTTGCGATTTCATTGCCTACTGGCTATTGATCCTTGATTATTGTCTTCGTGTATAATAAAACTAGACTAACCTCATTCTAGTTTTTATTTTTTATTTCACTCACCTCTCCTTCAATGGCCAACGGCCAGAAAAAACAATCATCCGGATTCAGCATCGAATACCTTTGCTGTTGCGGCTGCATCATTGGCGGCATTTTTCTTGTCTTCATGATGATCAATTTTATCTCCGGCAGCGGTTTTGAAGGAGGTAAAAACGACGAATCGTTGCAAGATATTTCCGAAGAAACATGCAAAGAAAATTGTTACGATAAATATGGCGATGATGTCAACGAAACCGGATACAATGGTATCGCCTGTCTAGCCATAGGTAGCAATCAATATTCACCAGAAATCAGAGCATTTGTTCGAGCCATCACCAACTCAGAATCAAATGGAAGTTTCGATAGCTACTACGAGCTATATGGCAGCATCTTTTGCCCAAACAACGATTATTGTTCTTCATTTAATCGCAGTAATCCTATCCACCCGGGAGTAGAAAACACTGGATTAGGCAGTCATAATTGCCATGGTGATTACTGCAGTGACGCATTTGGGAGATATCAATGTCTTTCAACTACATGGACAGGATGGGCAGCACAAGCGAATATTCCATTGGTTAAAAATGGAGCCAATAACAAAGGTGAAAGCTATTATGACATGAGCCCCAAAAATCAAGACGTTGCCGTTATCACCGAATTAATCTCACGCGGTACTGAAACAAAATTAAAAAACAATGATATAGAAGGTGCGATCAGACAAAATAATGGCACATGGACCAGCCTCCCCGGCGGTTCTCAATTAAACAGCAAAACCAATGAATTCCGAGACATTTACTACAAACTTCTTGCCGAAGAAAAAAAAGGCTGCGGCCAAAATTCCAGCCAAACAACTAATGTTCAAGTCGCCCCATCTGGACCAAACGACTTTTCCATTAAAGATGTCAGGTATCTCAATCAAGGAGCATATACCGAATACAACATCAACAATATGGGTTGTGGACAAACATCCACTACCATGGTTATTAATTATATTGCCAACAAAAATCTCACTCCGCCACAGTTTGCCGCCAAATGGGGTTATAACCTACGTGGAGGCTTATCGACCGAAACCGGAAAAACTATTACCGACACCGACTTCGACGCGTCCAATCCGTCAAAAAGCTGGAAAAATATTTTTGATCAAGTCAATAAATACAACCCGGTAATTATTGGCACAGGTTTCTCAACCGGGCTAGGGCATATTATGGTTATTCTTGGCTACCAAAAAGACAATTCCGGCAACGTCAAATATGTTTATGTCCACGACCCGGCCGGCAATCATGGCACTATTTTCAATGGCACATATACCAGTAGCAATGGTGCTTTTGCTAAATACGAAATTAATGATTTTACCTATCATCTCACCGCAAAAAAACATCAAGACGGTTCATTTATCTATTATGTTAATAATTTCTCTCGTTCTTCAAACAATACCGCTACTACTTCTGCTGCGTCAACATCAACAAATACAAATGATGACCTTAATAATTGTCTCAAAAAATGCGAAGAACAAAGTCAAACAAATCAAGGTGAGGACAGCAATAATTATTCTGACGATTGTCGTTTATTCCCTATCTCAACTCTCAAAAAAGATGACCTGATAGCTCAAATCACCACCGGATCAGGAAGAGAATTTCTTGCTCAAAGAGAATACAGTGAAACTTGTGGTACCTATCGCACCCACAAAGGAAATGATTTGCTTATTCCTGCCGGTAGTTCAATAAACTATCCGGTGCGAGCAGTTGAATCGGGCACCGTTTCACAAATTATCGATCAATTTATTGATTGCGGACACGGTTGGACTTCATATATATTAATAAAAAATGACAATGGATTATACAACGGATATGGAGAGGTTGACGCCTCTTCCGTCAACCTCAAGGTAGGAGACAAAGTTACTACCGGTCAACAAATTGCTTACATCAACAACCAAGGTTGCGGCATGCTTCACTTTGAAAGATCAAAAATTAGTCCCAGAGATGGATGTTCCGATAGTAGTTTTGAAGATCCATTTCCATACTTAAAAAACACCACCAACACTTGTCAAACAATACAAAGCACATCTACCACCTCCAATTCTTCCGGCAACATGCCTCACTACTGCCAACCAGATGGAAGTTCATGTGGTCCAACTTCTCTTCTTATGACTATGCAATATTATGGATTAGCACAAAGTTACAACGAAAACACTTGGCTACAAGACTTTCGACAAAACGTCAACTCCGGATCAATCTCGGTAAATGACTTGCTTACCCAGGCTAACCGCCAAACACCGAAAGCCAACAATATTTGTTGGCACACAAACTTGCCCAAACAAGAAATCATTAATCGCGCCAAAAATAACCAACCAACAGTGGTTGACACATATTTTTATCACAATTATGGACAACAATATTTTGGCGTCACCGGAGGTAGCTCGGGCCATTTTGTTACCGTCAAAGGTTATGAAAAAACAGACAATACTGAATATCTTATTATCAACGATCCTGCCTGCTGGGGCGGCAAAAAAACCGAAAATACAAAAATACCCATCACTGATTTCTTTGATTCCAAAAACCAAAGTGGCGATGACGCAGCACTATATGCCACTCCATGCCAATAAAAATCACTCCAATAATAAATTATCAATATAATATTATCATTGTTCAATGAAAAAAGATTTCTTTCAAACTCACCAAAAAAAGATATTAATGATTTCTGTAATCATTCTGATAACATCTATTATTGCGATTCTTATCTGGCCGCTGATCAACAAAGGCACACTAAATATATATGTAAATCAAGCAAACTCTATCCTCAAAATTTGTCAAACAACCACCGGCTATATCGGTAACAGCGAATATGGATGCGATCCAAATGAAATGTCCAGCATTACTATTGCTAACAATGAATATTCTAGCAAATTCAAATCCGGTACATATTATTTCGAAATTTCGAAAAATAATTTTCAAAATTACAGTCAAGAAATTACTATCTCTGCCTTTCAAACACAAAAAATTTCCATCAACCTTATACCTCTTCC
>DAIREY010000100.1:0-2151 GCA_036795335.1 Patescibacteria group bacterium | reverse complement strand
GAAGCAAGATCTTATTCGGTACATTTATTGGGTGGGATGGCTATTGGCGATAAGTTTTTGTTTAAAAAATTTTTTTAGTCGTATGCGTCCGTATGTAGTGATTGATACAGTTCATAATTTATCGAGTGGTTTGTTGTCTGATCGAATGAGTTTTCCAAGTTCACATAGTACTTTGGCTTTTTTTACCGCCAGTTTTTTGGTGAGTTTTTTTGGAATACGTGGCGGGAAGAAGTGGTCGATGTATTTTTTGGCAACGGTCATAGCTTTGACAAGAGTGTATTTGGGGGTGCATAGTGTGATTGACGTTATAGCCGGGGTGGCGTTGGGAATGGTGTTGGCGTACTTGATGGAAATGATAGAAGATAAAAAAATAAGTGAGTGATCACTTATTTCTTGGATTTCTTGGAAAATTATTTGTTTTTTATGTCCATGCTAACGTTGGAATCTCTAATTTCTTTCACTAATTTAATAATTAGTGGAATGATGGTTAGAAAACGGCCAAATAAATATATGCCGCCAAATATTATTAAAATAAATATAGACAATATTATTAGTATGCCTATTCCAATAAGTGGGCCATGGACCATGGTGGTCAAGCTGATAACCAATGCAACAATGAACAATATTCCACCAATAATTTGGCTGCCTTGCTGGAGAATTCGGCCAATATAGATGGCCGTATTGTAGAAGGCGATTAGCTCACGATAATTGTCATCATATACATATTGTGGAATATTGTTATGGCTAGTTATCGGGGGTGGTGGCGGAGGGGGTAAATCTTTCGTTTGTGTGCCGCAAGATTCACAAAATTTTTTGTTTATCGTCTTGGTTTGGCATTGGGGACATATTTTATTAAATTCCATTCTGTTTCCACCTTTCTGTTTTTTGTTTGTACAAAAAATATGATATATGGGGATTAGTTAAGAAAATATTAAGATAAAATTATTTTACGATTATTTTTTACATATTATAAAAATTATTTTAATATGAAGAAGAATGTTGTTTATTTGTAAAAGGAATAAAAATATGATTAAAACAGAATATAAAATTAAGAAATTGAAGAATGGCATGAAGGTGTTGCTGGTGCCAAACAAAAATGTCGATTCGGTGGATGTGTCAGTTTTTTTTCGGGTTGGCTCAAGGTGTGAAGAACCGCAATTGTCCGGTATATCGCATTTTTTGGAACACATGTTTTTTAAAGGAACGAAGAAGCGACCGGAAACAAAAATGATTTCGGAGGCGGTGGATGGGGTAGGAGGTGACATGAATGCGTTTACTAGTTATGAATATACCGGGTATTACATCAAAGTCGCCAGTACCAATGTGGAAGTGGCAGTGGATGTGTTGGCGGATATGATTTTGAATTCCAAGTTTGATCCCAAAGAATTGAATCGGGAGAGAAATGTGATTAAAGAAGAAATAAAAATGTATGATGACAACCCATCGGCATTGGTGTGGAGATTGTGGAATCAAGTTTTGTACGGCGAACAAGGTTTGGGTAGGGATGTAGCGGGAGTTTTTGAGACGGTGGACAATGTTGATGCCAAAAAAATGATAGAATATCGAGATAAATACTATTCAATCAAAAATGCTCTGTTGGTGGTTGTTGGTAATTTTGCCGAAAAAAAGATGATGGAGATGTTGAACAAATATTGGAAAAATATTTCGATTGGCGAGATGTCGATATTTGCAAAAACAGATGAGCAACAAGCAACTCCACAACTTAGATTAATCAAAAAGGATATTAATCAAGCCAATTTTTGTGTAGGGGTTCGAACATACAATTCTTTGCATCAAGATCATTTTGTTTGCCAAGTATTGAGCGTGATTTTGGGACAGGGAATGAGCTCGAGGTTGTTTATCAATGTGCGGGAGAGAAAAGGTTTGGCCTATTCGATTTATGCGAATACTGATCATTATACCGATGTGGGAAATTTGATGGTGAAGACAGGCACAGATATTGATAGCGTTTACGATGCCTTAAAATTGATATTGAAAGAATTTAGTCGATTGAAAAAAGAACCTGTGGAAGCAGTGGAATTAAAGAAAGCAAAGGAATATTGGAAAGGGAGAATGATATTGTCATTGGAACAACCGGAGACGATAGCCAATATCATCGGTATGCAAGAGTTGATATATGATAAAGTATTA
>DAIREY010000030.1:8880-10906 GCA_036795335.1 Patescibacteria group bacterium | reverse complement strand
TAACTGAATCAGGAATTGAGTTTGAAATTATTACATGTAAGCTATTGTCAAATAAAATCAAAATCGTTGATCAATATTATGATTTCGATGACAATTCCCATGCCGATCAGGTTTTTGTATATCCGGCCATCGACGCTTTGGCCAGTTTTATTCAAATAGGCAATAAAAAATATGATCGGTACAGTTATTACGCCGATCATCTTTCGCCGAATTATTTCGGCCAGAAAGAGATCATAGAGAAGATGCTCTTTGATATCAATATTATTTCACTGCAAAAACATGGGACCAGCGAAATAATATTTTTGGTCCGAGAGAAAGACGACATGGAAGAACTTTTTGGCTTTTTTACCAACAATTATCTCCCTAAAAATATCCGACAAAAATGTCGGATAGAAAAAATTCACGACAATCAACCAGCCTATGTCTAGTTGATTGTTATTACAATCAAAATTCTAAATTCCAAAAAAACCGGCCTCTCGGCCGGTCCTTTTTTATTCCCAATTCCAACGTAACACTTTTTCAATTTTTCTTCGTCCACCATAATCCCAACCATGTTGCACAATTTTTCTCAGTTTAACCGAATTACTGATTGCTTTCTCTTCGCCAACATAAAAACCAATATGACCGTGCGTTTCACCATCTTTTCCTGTTCTTTTATTCCACACTATCACGTCGCCCGGTTGAATGTCATTCACATCAATTTCTTGCCAACCATATTTAATCATAGCAATTACGGCACTTTCCACAGTTGCTCTCTGTTCATCGATCAGACCAAATAGTTTCAAAATTGATGACACAAAAACCGCACAACTCAATTTTCCATCTTGCAAAATATCAATTTTTATCTCGTTATCAATGACCCACAAATTACGATACTGTGTTGAAAAAACCGCATTAATGATGGCTGACAAATAATTATCTCGATGCAATATCTTCATAAAAAAACAACTCTTATTAATGATTATTTAGTATTTAGTTGTCCGGTTGGTGGGACGTTGCCATTTGGTGCTTTTTTATCATTCATCGGTTTGTCGCCAACCGCCGGTTTGGTTTTGTCTTGACTGCCATCGTTTTGGTTACCGGATTTGTATGCATTGAATTCCAATTGAGTTTGAGCCGTGGTGCTATCTAGATTTTTGTTAGTAGATGTATTGTTGGTTTTATTTATAAAATAATATATTCCACCGCCCAATAATGCTACCAAGACAATACCCAAAATTATCGTTGCAATTTTATTCATAATAATACTCTCCTTTTGTTTGTATTCAATTAATAAACCTACTTATTATATCAGAAAAAAATTATTTTTACCTTTCCCCGTCGCACGTTTTCGGGTCCCACAATCCGACATTATTTTGTCTGGCGTCATCTTCTGCCTGTACAAAATCTGTTTGGTATACATATGGCACGTCGTAGGTGTATTCATAGGCAAAACCATTTTCTACCAGCCATAAATTTAAATTTGTTTTGTCATCAAGAAAGACATATCGCAAGTAGCGACTGTATTTATCTTTATCGTCTTGTGAATTGTCACTTTCCAAATAAACATAATGTTCGGATATTTTTTCATCAACAATATTTGCTGCTTCTTGAGCAAAACACTCTACTTTTTTGCGCGGATCGTGCAATTCCGGCGTGTCTATCCCAATAAGGCGAATTGATTTAATTTGTCCATTATGATCAATTTTGATCGTATCGCCATCGACGACACTCGTCACTTGATATTCGCCATTTGGTAAATCAGAAGTTGTGTCGATTTCGCTTGTTCCTACAAGCATTGAAATAATTATTCCCAAAATTTTAAATAGATATTTGATTGCTTGTTCTTCCATTTTTTTTATTAAATACAAAATATATTTTATCAAAAAAAATATGTAAATAAAAAATGTGATTGAAAATTTTTTTTAGCTTGTTTAAAATAAGTCATGTAAGATATTTTTTTTGTGGGCGGTTAGCTCAGTTGGTTAGAGCGCCTCGTTTACACCGAGGAGGCCAGGAGTTCGAATCTCTTACCGCCCATTTATTG
>DAIREY010000030.1:0-8780 GCA_036795335.1 Patescibacteria group bacterium | reverse complement strand
TAAAGAGAGATGAGAAGTTTATCCTCGAACGAAGTTCGGGGAAATCTCTTACCGCCCATTTATTGTAAAGAGAGATGAGAAGTTTATCCTCGAACGAAGTTCGGGGAAATCTCTTACCGCTACATAATAAAAAGAGCCAAGTTATTGGCTCATTTTAATTATCTCCAGGACGCGAAACTGTCTAAAGTTTTTTGATCGAAGCGCGTCCTGAAAAATGCATCGTAAAATAGCTTATCGGCTATCTCGATGTTTTTATTTTTTATGGCCGCATGAAACTCAACCGGCAGAACCGTTAAATACCTTCTGCATCTGGTTGAGGAGTTTGGCTCACAAACATCCTGTGTTTTTATAATACCCTTTTTATTCTTATATACTTTGATCCACAGTGCAGAATCGTTGTTTGAAGCCAAATTATATGCCACCCAAAATACGTCGTTGTATTTTTCTTCATCGGATCCTAAGGCTGGAAAATCATATTCTGGAGTTACGACAGCTGATAATTGTCTTTTGGGATTTTTTAACTTAATCCCTATCGCATTCTGGGAATTTTTTTCCCAAAGTTCTTTTTTTAGCCGCATTATTTCCTCAAATTGCTTTTTTGCCTGCTGTTCCAGTTCGTAAACCTGCATCTTGAGCAGGGAAACTTCTTTTTCTTTATCTGTTAGTTTCTTTTCGTACCTATCTATTTTTTGCTGCACCCGTTTGTTGTTCGACATATTATTTTCATTGAGCATTTCAGCAATTTGCCTATCTTTTTCTTTTAGCAAATTATCATATATTCCTATTACCTCTTTGATTTTATCAAAGATCATTTCCATGTTTTTCATGAACATTTGCCCCTCTCTTTTGACAAAATTTTGTTTGCCTCCAATGTATAGACAAAAAACATATTTGTCAATTGTCTTTTTTTGCTATTTTTTTTGACAAACATCAAATATCAAAGCAAAATCCCATCGAAGATTATTCAAAAAAAGTTCGACTCAATTTGTTCAAGTCAAACTAATTCTACATAATAAAAATCAGCCAAAATTTTTTTAAATCTTTTTTAACGGTGCAATACTGGCTGCCAAGCTTTTTACACCTTGTCCGGCAAAAGCGATCTTCAATATTCCACCTTGTATCTGCACAATCATCCCTTCGCCAAATTGTGGATGCAAAACCTTATCTCCGGAACGGTAATCACCATACTCTTCATCCAAAACAATTTTTTCGGTAGTAATTGATTTATGAATCTTTGCCTTTTGCTTGCTTGCCTTGTTTTGTGTCTTTTTTGTTTCGATCAAATCGAGTGGAATATCATCAATAAAACGAGATGGAATATTGGTGTACATGCTACCAAAAATTCTTCGATTCTGTGAATATATTAGATACAAATATTCCTTGGCCCTGGTTACTCCCACATAGCACAACCTTCTTTCCTCGGCCATCTCGCCTTCATCGGTGATACTCCTGGCATGTGGAAAAATATTTTCTTCCATACCGGCCAAAAAGACGATCGGAAATTCCAAGCCCTTCGCACTATGCAAAGTCATCATGGTTATTGCTTCTTCGTCGTCATCATAATTATCAATATCACTGATTAATGACACTTCTTCCAAAAATATTCTAATGCCTTCGTCAGCGTTATAAATATCATATTTTTTTAACACTGTTAACAATTCCTGCAAATTCTCCATTCTAGTATCACCTTCAATTGTGCCGTCATTTATGTATTCTTCATATCCGGTTTGTTTTAAAACTTCTATCAAGAATTCACTGCAATTCATTTCTCCAATCTGTCCTTGTAACTTCTGAATAATATCATAAAACTTCACAACCGATCGGATCGCCCGCAAATTTATTTTTCCTTCCGCCATTTCATACACTCCGTTATCTTCCATGTTGATGCGTACGATTGTTTCCCAAACGGACAGAGAATATTCATTGGATATTTGCTCCATTGCCTCGATTGTGTTTTTAGCTATTCCGCGCGCCGGCAGATTAATAATCCTTGTCAAACTGATTGTATCAATCGGATTCGTAATTACTCGCAAATATGACACAATATCTTTGATTTCTTTTCTTTCATAAAATCTGACCCCGCCGATGATGCGGTAAGGGATGCCATATCGCATGAAAACTTCTTCCAACGCTCTGGATTGAGCATTGGTTCGATACAATACCGCCATGTCTTTGTATCCGATTTTTTTATTTTCGTCGACATTGATCATGCTTTTGATTTGCTCGGAAATATATTTTCCTTCCTCAACTTCATTTGTTGCTTCAAATATAACAATCTTTTTGCCCTCGCCGTTTTGTGTCCATAAATTTTTTTTCTTTTGTCCTTTATTTTTCGCTATTATCGCATTGGCAGCCGACAAAATATTTTGTGTTGATCGATAATTTTGTTCCAGTTTGATCACTTTCGCTTTTGGAAAATCTTTTTCAAACTCCAATATATTGCGTATAGTTGCGCCTCGCCATGAATAAATGGATTGCGCGTCGTCGCCGACCACGCAAATATTTTGTTCATTATTTATCAGTAAGTTGACCAAATTATACTGGGCGAAATTGGTATCTTGATATTCATCGATAAAAATATATCGAAAAATACTGTGATATTTTTCTTTGACACTGGCATTTTGCTCAAGTAACAGGACTGTTTTCATAATCAAATCGTCAAAATCAAAGGCATTGTTTTGATGCAACGTTTTTTGATAATAAGAATAAATATCACTCACGACTTCCGTAAAAGGTGACAGATGAGCTCCTTGCTGATATTCTTTCGGATTGATCAATTCATTTTTTGCATTTGAGATGTGTGATTTAACTGCTTGTGGCGAAAATCTTTTTACGTCAACATTCATTTCTTTCATTGCTTTCTTGATAACAGTCAATTGATCGGCCGAATCATAAATTACAAAGGAAGAATCCTCTCCAATTTGATTCAATTCACGTCGTAAAATTTTTACACAAATCGAATGAAATGTACCCATCCATGGCAAAAAACGGTCTATGTCTTGCTCGTTGTCATGTTTCAACATGCCGAATATTCTGTTCTTCATCTCCGCCGCCGCTTTATTGGTAAACGTTACCGCCAAAATATTATGCGGCTTAATTTGTTTGTTTTGCACAATGTAAGCGATGCGATGAGTCAATGTTTTGGTTTTGCCACTGCCGGCTCCGGCCAAGATCAACAAAGGTCCGTCAGTATTAACAACCGCTTCTTGTTGATTGGTATTTAATCCGTCTAAAATTTTGTTTGACATCATTATATTTTGTCTTTTAATTGTTTAAATTTGGCAAAAAAATCATTCATTTCTTGCGAATCCTTAAAAATATGATCTGTTATGATAATAACTTGATTTAAGTCGGTAAACTCCAAAAGATTATTTTCTCCTCGAAATAACCCTTGCGTACACAATAAAAACTCGTCAGATTTTTTTATATTTTCCAGCATATATTTTTCTTTGGCAAAAATTTTTAGATTGCCTATGTTTATTTGATGTTCATAATTAAAATCTTCCTTTGGCATGTCAGTTACAATCGCTGGTTTAACTTCGGCCTTAATTGCCAAAAAAGTAAAAAAATCCCGATCAATTTTGAAATGTCCATAATAAATATCCGCCCCTTCTCTTTTTCCCATAAAAAAATTTGTCCATTCGGCATCGCAAGTTTGCAAAAACTGAGAATAGCTAAACACTTCTTTCGGTGTTTTTTCGGCTGGACGAAAATTAAAATATTCCAAAAAATCATTCATGGTTTTGGGCGTTTTTTTCAAAAACAACAAGCTAAAAATACCGCCCAATACTATCAATACAACAACTATTACCAAGACGTTGTTTAAATTGTCCAAAAAATAATTCATACCGAATAATTCAAAAAAATATCTCAAACTTAATATTAATATTTATTTCACTTTCTGGCCAGTCGTGTCCAAGTAAAATAGCTGTATAAACTAAACAATTTAATATGAAATATTCAAAAAATTTCCAATTCAAAGCTCAAAACAAAATCTGTCATACTCGCCTTCCAGGATTTCCCAACAAATCTGTAAGGTTTTTGTAGAATAGATTATCCGGGGGTCTAATCCGAAACAAAAAAAAGAAAAAATATCCGATATCAGACAAATGTTCGTTTTTGCATTTTTCTCGACAAAAAGATATAATAACCTAAGTTACTCGACGACTTTATTGACGTTATTATCTTTTGGCGTGGTGACCGAGTAGTTAGGTAGCGGTCTGCAAAACCGCGTACACGGGTGCGAATCCCGTCCACGCCTTTGGCGCGTAACAATCCAAATTAATTTAAATTTAATATAAACATAATTTATGGCTCAATATCTGCCCTACATTCAAGTCACTATTTCTGTCTTGCTAATCATCTTTATCCTATTCCAACACAAAAGTTCTGCTCTTGGTGGGGCTTTTGGTGGCGGTGACGTTAATGTTTTTCAAACCAAGCGAGGCATGAACAAATTCTTGCACTACGGTTCCATCGTATTAGCGGTATTATTCTTTGTTTCTTCGGTTGTCGGTCTATTATATAAATAAATCAAACACACCATGAATCAATCTTGGCGGAGATTTAGGCCTAAGACTCAACTTTTGCCGAAGAGTTGGCGCGACCGAATAAACTTTGGATATCGATATATAATTGCATTTATTATCCTGATTGTTATTTCAATTCTAGTTTTTCTTGGCTATCGATACTATTTAAATCACACAACCATAGTAGCAGCTTCCGGTGGCACTCTCATTGAAGGAATGGCCGGTCAACCAAAACTTATCAATCCCATTTTATCTCAAACCAACGACGTCGATCGTGATATTGTCAAATTAGTCTTCTCGTCACTTTTAACATTTGATCACAATCATAATTTGGTTGGACAACTGGCTGAAAAATGGGACATATCCGAAGATCAAAAATCATACACTGTTTTCTTGCGTCATGATGTACAATGGCACGATGGACAAAATTTTACCGCTGACGATGTTGTCTATACTTTTCAATTAATTCAAAACCCGCAATACCCTGGTACATTGGCTGATAATTGGCGAGATGTGACAGTTGAAAAAATCGATGATTATACAGTTAAATTCACATTGCCGGATGTCTTTTCTCCATTTTTGGTTAATCTAACAACGGGTATCTTGCCATATCACATTCTCAAAGATGTTGCTCCTGGAAAAATTGATCAAATTGATTTTAACTTACGACCTATCGGCACCGGTCCATATAAAATCGACACCATCAAATACGATCGTGCTCAAAACAAATACAATTCTATCGAGCTAGCCGCTTTCGACAATTATTTTGATCAAAAACCCAACATTTCCTATATAACCGTAAAATTTTACTCCACATATCAAGAATTGTATCAGGCATACAATGCTCGAGAGATAAATAGCATCTCTCGCATCTTAACCGCTGATTGGCCGATGATCAGTAACACAGTTTCTAATCTACAATTTTATGATATTGCCTTGCCGCAATACACCGCTATATTTATTAATCAAGATGGCAAAGCATTGCTCCGTGATCCTTATGTCAAAGAAGCGATGACTTATTCATTAAATCGAGAAGAAATTTTACAAAACATTTTAAGCGGCAAAGGGAAAGTGGTGGACACGCCAATTTTGGATGGCTTTCTTGGCCACAATCCGGACATTCTTCACATCTATCAAGATGAAGACAAAGCCCGCAGTTTATTGGAAGCAGGCAAATGGTCGGATGTCGATGGTGATGGCATTCGCGAAAAAGATGGAGTTCGTTTGACAGTTCGACTTGTTACTTCCGACAATCCCGATTTTGTTTTAGCGGCCAATTTAATTCAAAAATATTGGAAAGAAGTCGGTTTTGACGTACAATTCGCCAGTTACAATATTGGCGATTTGGAAAACAATTTCATCGAAACTCGCAATTATGATTGTTTATTATTCGGTGAAAACCTTGGCCAAGATCCCGATCCTTATCCATATTGGCACTCAACGCAAATCGAAAACCCTGGCTTAAATTTGTCTCAATATACTAATATTGAAGTAGATAAATATTTGGAAGAAGGCCGTCACTCCAACGACACTGACATTCGTATTCACAGTTATCTCCCTTTTCAAGAAGTAATTTTTGATGATAAACCGGCCATCTTTTTGACACAACCATATTATATTTATGCAGTCAACCAATCTGTTCAGGGCGTTGACGTAGAACATGCTTCCAACCCGGCTGATCGTTTTCAATTTATCTCAGAATGGTATATAAATACCAAACGAGTTTGGCAGAATTAACAATTTGTTAATTAACTAATCACTCATCAGTATGTCATTCTAGCTGATCCACATTATTTGCGATTTGTTTGAAATTTGGAATTTGGGATTTGAAATTTATTGCATATTCGGTTAAAGTGGATCGACTTGGGAAATAATAGGTGTGGGTGAAAAAGTTGCATTTATTGTAATTTTTTGGGGAAGAGGAGGAACCGATCCGATAGTGGAGCGAAAGCTGGGTTTTCCAGCTTGCGCAGAGCGGTAGGATCGAGTGATTGTGATTAAATTGGGTCCCCGAAAATTTGATCAGAATTTTTGGGGAAGAGGAGGAACCGATCCGATAGTGGAGCGAAAGCTGGGTTTTCCAGCTTGCGCAGAGCGGTAGGATCGAGTTCCGACGAGCGGACGTGGTGGAACCTGGTAGACACGCAAGCTTGAGGTGCTTGTGGGCATTACGCCTGTGAGAGTTCAAATCTCTCCGTCCGCATTTATATAAAAAGATTTGAAACAAGGTACTTTTCGTACAAAAACAAGTCCACCGTAGAGGGGACTTGTTTGCATCAAATATATATTTTCTCTTTTATTTTTGCATAACAAGTTTCAAATATTTTCTTGTTATGATTTTGTATAGCATCAAAAGCAATACAAAAATACTGAAACAACTCCATTAATCTATCGTCGGCTTTTTCTTTTTGCAATACACCTTTGTTTGCATATTGCTCAAAATCAGTTTCATCCTTTTTAATAATTTTTAACACTTCTTTTGAAAACAATGTTTTTTCAGTATCTTCAAATAATTTTTCTAGTAATTGTTCGTTAGACATAAACATTTCTTCCCTTCATTTTTTAAGATACAAATTTATCTAATTTCTTTTAATACTTTGTTTGACTACCATTATTTTCCGCTGGCGGTGGCGGTCCAAAGTCATCATTATTTTGTGTTGGTGGTGGTCCAAATTGCAGCCCGCCGTCTTTTTTCCATGGCTTGATTGATTGCGCGACAAATTGATTATCACCGGTTTTCTCACCCACGATTCGAATCATTTGTCCGACTGACAATTCTTTG
Source organism: Patescibacteria group bacterium (assembly GCA_036795335.1). Classification (GTDB taxonomy): domain Bacteria; phylum Patescibacteriota; class JAHJAL01; order JAHJAL01; family JAHJAL01; genus DAIREY01. The sequence continues at coordinate 1,469 of DAIREY010000030.1, read as the reverse complement.
CCATCGGGAATGTCGGTGTTTGTGGTATCCACCTGCCATTTTGTATGATCAAAAGTTACTACTACTACGCCATTGTTTTGCACTTCATTAATTTTTCCGGCCAATAGTCCTTCATCCGGTCTATTCCATACTTCTTCTTTGTTGTGCATCAGACGATGAAATCCCGGAATATTATCACGAATTGTATCTCGGATCATTTGCGAAGTGCCAAAATAATGAAATGCGGCAGCAACCATGACTAATATCAAAACACCAAATGTCACAATTTGATAGCGGGGGAATTTATATCCTTTTGGTGTCGCCAAAAAATTGTAGTATGCCAAAACTCCGATTGCCAAAAACAACAATACCCAAAAATATGGCAATACAAAAAAGAAATAATTCAAAATACCCATCCCCAAAAAAGACGGTACTTCCCAATCAATGTCGGTAATTTCAAAATATGACACGCCCAGAGCAGCACTAGCACATATTAAGAAAATAATTATTATCAGCCACAAAAAACCATACTTCAGTACAAAATGCCATTTGGGAATTGGTTTTACCTCATCCTTTTTTATTTTTTCCAACACCATTTGACTGATTGTAGATTTGTTGTCTCTCATTGGAATAATATATTAAATAAAATTTATTTATAGCCAATCTTGTATATTCATATTTCCCGCTTCCATTTCCAATTTTTTCTTTGCTCGATGTATTAGTGCCGAAACGGTTCCGATTGGTTTTTGCAAAATGTCGCTTATTTCATCGTAGTCTTTTTCTTCCAGGTATCTTAGTACCAAAATTTCTTGATAATAATCCGGCAGCTTGCCAATCAGTTCTTCGATTTTTTCTTTTCGTTCATTTGCCAATGCCTCAGCTTGAGTATCATCTTCTCCGGTTAAGGTTTTTGCCAAACCATTTTCTTCTTTATCAATACTGACAAAATCAACATTTTTCTGATTCTTCCGCCAATAACTGATTGATTCATTGTGAGCGATTCGATAGACCCAACTGGAAAATTTCAAACTGTCATCAAATCCATTCAAGTTTTTGTATGCTTTAAGGAACACCTCTTGCAAAATATCCTCAGCAGTCTCTCGATTAGCCTTGACTATTCTCAAAATATATCGAATCAGCTTTTCTTCATATCTTTGCATAAGCATGTAAAAACAGTCATCGTTGGCTACAGACAATCTAACTAATTCTTCATCGGTTTTTTGATCCCATTGATTATCTAGTTCAAACATTTCGCGTCTTTATGTAAAAACAACTTAAATAATCTTCCTCTAATTTATTATACGCAAAATTGGTCTTTTTGTTGCGGATACATTTTTTTTATTTAAAAATGTTACAATAAAACATAAAGATAGTAATAAAAAAATATTGAAAAATATTGTTAATCTTATCATTATTCTAACTTTTCTCCTTGTTGCCTCTTATGTCTTTATCTTGGGCGTCGGTTTTTATCTCTCCCCTCAAGACACCCT
>DAIREY010000029.1:1832-10996 GCA_036795335.1 Patescibacteria group bacterium | reverse complement strand
TGCTCGACCAGCTGCCATCATTCCCGCCGGCCCTCCGCCCACTACCACTACATCGTATTCATTTTTCCCTTTCTCCATATCTATCTTACTCCGCATCGTATGACACCCATCGTGGAAGTCGATTGTGCCACATCACACAACAATATATCTTTCACATAAAAACCGATACTGGTTTTGGCATAATTGTTTGTATCCGGTTCATAACCGGCATCCACGACTGCTTCTTCCACTGCTTGCCAATCATCCGTATCAATCTCAAAAGTTGCACCTCGCCCTTCCACTGTCACCACCCCGCTATATTCTTCCCAATCAAAATCCATATCGCTTATTTTGCCAATCTTCCAGCCCATTTTTGCACTAACTTCTTGCACATATTTATCAATATCCGACTTAGTCAATAATACTTTCGAATCATTTGTGGTATCATCATAACAAACCATCACCATGTCCGACGGAAATCCATATTGTTCAACTGTTTGGCAATCAATTACATCCGAACCCAACGCCACCACCTGCCACCCATCGTTTTCTTTCACCGCCAACCACCACCCGCCATTATCATTGTCCAGAGTCACCGACCCTTCCGCATAATCACCTTCAATAGAATTTACAGTTATATCAGTAATCATGTCTCCATCCACCAAATATTCTTCCACTGCCTTATTCAAAAGCAACTCTTCATCAACACCACTATTTTGTGCTTTTTGATTATTATCGGTTAAATCAACTTCCTCATTATTCTGTTCGTCCCAGCATTTGTTTACCACCGTTGTTGGAAAACCATACGACTGCACCATATCACACAACGGCACACTATTACCTTCATAAACTATTTGCCACTCACCGTTTTCTCTATACGCCAACCAGCCCGCCCCGCCACCACCTTTGTCTCCCACGCTACCGGTCGCATAGCCTCTGTCAATTTTTTTTATCACCACCTCTATGTCTTGCCTGTTCCACCCCGGATGCTTCTCCAACAATGCTTGTTCAATCATCATTTGATTGTTGCTCGACAATTGTTTTCTCTGGCCAGTCAATATACTGTTCCAATCCAAATTTACGCAACCACTCATTCCCAATACCAACACCCACAGCGCCATCATCAATAAATTTTTCTTCATATAGATAACTTTAATAATTTAAAAAAATAACTAATTAAGGAAAAAAATAATTAACTAATTCTGTCATACCCAAAAAGACACGCGCGAAACGAATATTCTTTATCGGGTATCTCATTCATAACAAACAAGCAAACTTCCTTCTTCAAGAATTAATGCTCGAAGAAACACTGCATCAACACAAATTAAATATAACTCATTTCATTCACCAAAAGCCATTTTATTTTTATTATCTTTTTCCACCAACGATTTTTTTGAAACCACTCACAATTCTACCCAACCAAGTAATTTTGGGTTTTATCGCCTGTGCTATTTTTTCTCCTTCATTTTTCACCGATAAGTCTGATTTAAAATTACTGACCACATTTTTCGCCTCATCCTCCCATCTATCTGTCATCCGCGCAATTTCCTTTCTTTTCTTTTCAATCAAATAATCCTTTCTTACCTTTGCCTCGATTTGTTTCATTTTTATAATCAATGACCATTTTCCTTTATTCCACTCATCAATCGCCTCTTTTGAACTATATTTTCCATCCATATACTTCTGAATATAATTTGCTATCATTTTGTTGGATCGAACTGAATATTCTCCCAGTTTGTTTCCATCAAACAACTTGGCGGCTTCCTTCTCAAAACCTTTTATCCAGTCCAATTTATTCACTTGTCTTCTGACAAACATCATTTGCTCTTCCAATTTTGCCTTCTGTTCTTTTTTCTCCTGAACAGATAAATTTGTTTTTTTCTTTCGAACACACCAGTCATCAACTATTTTTTCAATCCTTTTCTGTCCGGCCGCCACTGTTTGGTATTCACCATCAAAAAACATTTGCAACATTTTTGAATTGGCAAAATAATTCAATACTTCAGTTGTTTTTTTGTAGAAAAAACTTCTGCTGATCATCAGGTTCTATCTCAATTTGTGCCACTTTGTCTTCAATCAACTCCCGCTCTGGGTCCACACATGGTATATCTTCAACTGTGCCCTTTAATATATCAATTTGTTTATCCTGACATACGATTTTTTTCTCACTGTATTTTTTTCTACGTTCACAAAAATCATTATAAGTTTTCTTTAATCCATCCACTACAGCCAAAGCTTGGTTCAAAGCATTATCTCGCTTCTCAACCCAATATTGTTGATTGTTTAATCGAGTTTTTTCCGCCAAAACATCTTGCCACTTTTGTCCCCTATCTATTGCTCGCTCTTCCTCCAAAGGTTCTTCTCGAGCCACCACAAAATTTATTCCTTCCAGTTTTTTCTTGGCAAAATCATTAATTTTTTCATAATACAATTTCGGATAACCATGATCAATGTATTCTACCAATTCTTCTTTGTTACAATTGTCGGCGTGCAACAATTCAATCTTCTCAATCTCGCTACCTTCAGCCCAAAGAACAATATTGTCCACCTGGCTTTTGAACAATCTTTTGAGCAACAATTTATTCTCGACGTCTTGATTGCGAAAACACACATTCAAAGGCAAAGGTGGCGTCAGCAAATCAATTTTATAAAAACCATTTTCTTTCTTTAATAACTTTCCGGCTGAACGCATTGGCGTATTCAGCACCACACACAAACCCTCACCTCCTCCCACTTTCTCCGTCGCACTTATTCCCAATTCATAATCTTTCATCTCCAAATCATTGGCACTCCGAGCCGCAATAAACTCCAAATCTTGCCGACCATTTCTTTTCAATAGTGCTCCATACAAAACAAAATCCTTCTTGATATCGAAGGACAAAAAACTGTTGAACCTAATTTTCTCTACCCCCTCTCCTTTTTCCAAATCATTTTTCCATTTTACATTTTCAATATTCATAATTATTACAATATTACTAATAATTATCAATACAATATTCACATCTTTATTGTAATATAGAGCTCCTTTAATTGATAACAACGTCATACCAACATTAAAAAATAGCAATCTGCAAATTGCTACTAATTTTACCATTTTTTATCCTAAAAATATCTGACAACTACAATATTGTTATTGAAAAAAAATCTCACATTTTTTTCATCAAACTCTAACTATTCTTCAAATTATGTCGCTTCCCATTAGCCATCAACCACAACGCAACCCATATTAACCATGGCCCCAAACCCCACCCCCAATCACCCACCAAGGAAATGTGTATAGCAGTAAACAAAAATGCCAAATAAGCCAACTGTTGTATCCTCTTCCAATTTTTTCGGAAAAATTTTTTGGCATAAATTGTCGAAGTAATTAATGGCGGCAAAATACAAATCAAAGCCAACATCCCCCACCCAAACAATGTCTGCAAATTCCAAGCAGATGAAAGCCAAAAATCAAACCCCAAATCTTTTCCCCAAACAAATAAAATAATATGAATAATTGCTGCCACTCCCGCACCTATCCCCAAATATTGACGATATCTCATTCCCCATCGCCAGACCGACCCTCCCCACAGATCATTCGCCGGACGCACGATCATCACCGCTATCAACAATATCCACGCTAATTGTGCAAACAAAATGTGTATATCCATATCAAAAATTTAAGAAATACTAATAGCCTTTCCCGGACAATTGTTAATTGCTCGACTCACGCTTGAAGAATCAATATTTTCTTGAGAAACGACCACTGCCTTGCCTCCATTCATGGCAAAATTGCTTGCCGCTGTCCGCGCACACTTACCACATCCCAAACATTTGTTACCACTAATCGCCAATACCTTTACCACTACGTTGTCACCCGAATCGGTTGTAACTTGCTCGTCATTATTACTGTTGGACAATGTGCTATCAGTCTGAACCGCATTTGCATTTATCGTCTGAACACTATCAGTAGCGTCCGACACTGTTTGGTTTTTCATACCTTTACTTGTATCCGCGCACCCGGCCAACATCGATACCAATACCAAAGAAAACATGACTGGTAAAATTATTTTTTCGTTTTTCATAGATTATTTATTATTGTAAATATTATTGCTTACACCATCTATTACGAATCAATGTCCATATTTATTGCAAAAGACAACTGATAATAATGGTACTTTTTGGCAACAAAAAGTACCAAGAGAATTGTTGTTTTATTAAAACTAATTTATTCTTGTTTGTAATTTGAATTTTTTTGCGCTTTCACTTGGATATTGAATATTGATCATTGATTATTGTTACAAATAAGATCCCCGCACATAGGCGGGGATGACACAATGAGTTACTATTTAATTTTACTTTGCGATTCATTGCATATTGCGTATTGCATATTGCATATTTTTTTACTGTTTGGAATTTGAGATTTGGAATTTCTTGTTTAATTGGCTATTGATCCTTGATTATTGATATTTTTACATATTAAACAAATGATTTTATTTTATCATCTTATTCAAAAATTGGTTTCAAAAAATAATGCACGCAAACTCATTTTTTCTAAAAAAATATCCTAGTTATCACTAGAATACTTATTCCTTTCGCTACTTTTTCACTCCCATAATATTCGGATCCACCAAAAAATTCTTCAAATCCCGCCGACCAATAATAGCATCATATTTCATATGCGCCCGATCGGATAAAAAAACTTCGGTCTTAATTTTTTTTCTCGACAAAATCATCGTCACTTCGTAGATATCTCTTTCTTCCTTACCCAAAGCCGACTTCACATATTTCTTTCCAATCGGTTTGCCCAAACTTATCTTGTCCGCAATCGAATGATCAATCGAAGTTCGATACGCCCCCGTATCCACTTTGGCCACCAATCTCGCCTTTTTATTTTTCTTGCCAATCAATACAATTTCCTCTTTGGAATGTACTACCGGTTTGTCATACTCTTTTTCAATTTCCATGGAAATCTCTCCGCCAAACAATTCTCTGGCAATTCGTACCGCTTTCACCGGACTTTTCACTTTCAAACCCTCCACCCTTCGCAATCGCGAACGCAAACCCATCCGATTAGCATTTTGAATTCCCAGCCCCGGCCTTGCATTCAGTTCCAATACCAATGGTCCACGCTTGGCATCCAATACAATATCCACCCCAATATATCCCAAACCACTTATCTGCTGACACAATGATGACATTTCCAATATGTCTCTCCAAAAGGGAATTCGAATTCCATGTAACTTTTGATTGGTATCCGGATATTTTTTTATCTCTTGATCGTGCCAAATTGCTTTCGTGGTTACTCCGGTAGCAATCTCCACTCCCACTCCGATTCCTCCTTGATGCAAATTTGCTTTACCTCCCGATTCTCGTGTCGGCAACCTCAACATAGCTATCACCGGAATCATGTTATATACAATCACTCGAATATCCGGCAAACCGCCACCAAACGTCAACTTCTTAAAACAACTATGATTTCTCACTCTCTCTTCAATATAGGCCACATCTTCCACATTTCCCAAACTATAATTACCATCAAAAATGTTATACAAATGGTTTCTGATCATTTCCACATTTACCACTTCACCACCGGTTAATCGCCAGCCTCCTCGCGCTTTATTTTTTACCACCCAAATTCCTTCTCCACCAAACCCTTTGTTTGGTTTTATTACAAAACTACTTGGTAAACTTTCAAAGTCAAATTCCTCAATATCTTGAAAGCTATCAAACAATGCCAACATTGGCATCACCGGTATCTTGTTTTTTTTCAAAACTTTTTTGCTCGCCAATTTATCATCAGCCAACCGGACCGCCGAACGAGGATTGTGTTCACGGATGTACAACAAATTTCTGGCATTCATCCCCAAAATTTTCTCGGTATTCCAAAAAAACATATTATTTCTTTATTCACTAAAAAATTATTTACCAAGCAAACGACGAAAACGCCAATATTCTCCCAATCGTAAACCGGACCATCGACCCAACGCAATCAACAACGGAATAGTCAACAATATCAATTCCGGATAAGAAATTACAAATACTTCCAATGTTTGCCAACTTACTAGCAAATAACAAATCGCCGACAAAATAAATGTCTCAACCGTCAATTTCAAAGCCGCCCCAAAACCATATCGAATCTGAGCCGACACAAATTTTTCCGTCAAAATTGTCATGGTCAACAAAGGCACGATAGACAACGTCTTCAAACCGATCACATCAAAATATGCTGCCAAATACATCACCAACAGCATGCCCAATGACACCAAAGACAAAATAATCGCCATCCTCGGCAAATACAAAATTCGCACATTTTTTAACAACAATCTACCGATCGTCCCCACTGCCAATATAATCAAAAACACAATCGTCCCATATCGCAAACCACTCTCCAAAAAAGCAATTGTAATCAGTGCCGGCACATATATTCCAAACGCCTTGATTCCCACCACCTGTCTGGCTACCGCCAACAATAGTGCAATCAACGGAATCATCAAAATCATCGTTACAGTCGCCAACGGCACTCCTCGAAACAATGCGTAATTCACCACACTACTTACTACCATCCATTTGCTTGGCGAAGAAGAACGAAACTCATTTTTTAACCCAATCAATTCATAACCCAATCCCTCGTCTTCCAACAATTTCATCCAACTTTCATCATCGACATATTTGTCAAACAAACCAACCGCATTATCTTTTACCAATATCAATGAATTTGGATCTATCAAATTAAACACTGCATCTGCCGTTTTTTTCAAACTGGCAAAACTCTGATTGGAAACAGATATAACTGAAAATTTGGAAAAATCAATCTCACTCCTTTGCCTTAGCTGCAACAACAAATCCAAGCTAAAATTCCCGCTCCCCCACAAAAATAATACTTTTGTTCTATTCAAAAAATCAGTGTTACGGACGATCGCATCAACCACATTTTCATCAGAATTTTCCGGCAATACCCACAATAAATTGCCCTGACTAAAAATGCTTTGTTCCAAACTATTCAATTCTTCCTTGTCAATCGACTGATCCACCACTCCCAAAAATAATTTTTCATACACATACACATCAATCAGAATCTTTTTTTCCACACCACCAGCTATCAACTGCAATGAAGCTTGATAGTATCCCGGGCGAATATAACTATGCAAAACGCCCATGCCTTCCGCACTACTCCCGTCACCAAAATCCCAATTAAACTCTCCGTCTTCGGCATACTCATCCACGTAACGACTAACTTCAAACACCACTTGTTTTCCGCATTCACTGAATATTCTTTCTTTTTTTGTCACTTCCACATCATTTTTTGCTGTATCGACCGTTTTGGTTTGCGCCTGTACTCCCACCATCCCGCCTAACATCAACCAAACAATCGACAAAAATATCAAGGATCTTTTTATTATAATCATTGGTCAAACATTAAAAACATACAAAAAAATAATTCACCAAAATATTATATGATTAATCCATCAAATGCAATATCAACCGACCAAACAAAATCTCAATCGAGTCAATGATTAGTATTCCTCCAATCTCTTTTGATAAGCTTTTTCGTATAATGACAAATATTTCAATGCCGACGCATCCCACGAAAATCTTTCCCTCATCACATTTTTTACCAACGGTATCCAAACATCTTTATTTTTGTAATGTTCCAGCGCCCTGATAATCGCTCCATAAAAACTCAACTCGTGATAATTTTCAAATACAAATCCATTGCCCATTTTTGTCACCACATCAAAATCACAAATCCTATCCGATAATCCGCCCACGTGATGCACAATCGGTACCGAGCCATAGCGCAAAGCAATCAGTTGACTCAAACCGCAGGGCTCAAACTTGGAAGGCATCAAAAACATATCGCTACCGGCATAAATCTGACTGGCCACCTCCAAATCCAATTCCAAATGAGTGGCAATTTTTTTCGGATATTTTTTTGCCAACTTCTGAAACAAGCGAACATATTTCTTTTCTCCGGTACCGGTCACCACTATTTGCACCGGCATCTTTAACAAAACCTTCAAAACCGTTCCCATCAAATCAAATCCCTTATGTCCCACCAAACGACTTACTATCCCAAACAAAGGCACGTCTTTATTTTTCGGCAAACCAAATCTTTTCTGCAAAAACAATTTATTTTCCGTCTTTCCATTCAAATCATTTTCATCATAATGTTGAAACAAAAAAGAATCACTCAATGGATTAAATTGAAAGTAATCGATTCCATTCAAAATCCCTTCCAAATCTCTTTTTCTACTAACCAAAATTCTATCCAATCCCATTCCGAATTCTGTCGTCAAAATTTCCTCCGCATACTGCTCACTCACTGCATTAATCTTGTCCGCATTCAAAATCGCTCTTTTAGCAAAATTTAAATTGCGAATTTTTGACAACAAAGGTTCAATCAAACTTTTACCATTATCTACTCCATATTTTGATAAATATTTCGGAATCCACATCATTTGATATGACAAATTATGAACTGTGTACAAAGTTGCCATATCCGATATGATCGAAAATTCATCATCAAAATTCAAAAAGTAGGGAATCAAACCACATTGCCAATCATTGCAATGAATTACTTGCGGTTTAAACTCGCCTTCTTTCACAAACCTCAACGCCATTTTATTCAAAAAATAGAAGCGCAAGTTATCATCCTCATAACCATATACTTCTTTCCGCGAACCATACAATTTGTAATTAGCCAGCAAATATACTTTTACTCCTTCATAAGAACTGGCTTCATAAATATCAAACTTATATTTCAATCTTCCTACTCGCTCTTCCAAACCGGACATCACCATCTTCATATCATGCTTCTTCTTATCAATTCGACCATATAATGGTAAAAAAATTCGTACATCACAATTATTTTTCTTCAAAACAGCCGGCAAAGCTCCTGCCACATCCGCTACCCCCCCCGCCTTTACAAAAGGCACCGCTTCCGCCACCACAAATAATACTTTGTCTACCCGTCTGTTCATGACATTTTTTTTAACAATAAATGATACAATCCGATCACCACATTTTTATTTTGTAATATTTTTTAGCGAATATCTGTTTGAAGCGGAATATTTATTGTAATCCTTCTCCGCGAGTTTATGAGCAAAAAATATTATAAAGTAAAAATTTGTCTGATATGGATCCAGCTACCACATTTTTATTTTGTAATATTTTTTAGCGAATATCTGTTTGAAGCGGAATAT
>DAIREY010000029.1:0-1732 GCA_036795335.1 Patescibacteria group bacterium | reverse complement strand
CCTTCTCCGCGAGTTTATGAGCAAAAAATATTATAAAGTAAAAATTTGTCTGATAAGATCTCATTATTTATCAACCATTGAATACCGTTCCCACTGTATAGCACAAAGCCAAAGCATCTGCCGCATCATCCGGTCTGGGTATTTCATCTAATTTAAACAATTTTTGCACCATATACTGTACTTGTTTTTTGTTGGCCATTCCATAACCGGAGATCGACTGTTTCACCTGTTTGGGAGTCAATTCCACAATTTTCATTTTTTTTCTTTTGGCAGCCAACAAAATCACTCCGCGCGCCTGTCCCACTTTCATCGCCGTCTTTTGATTGTTACAAAAAAATAAACTTTCAATTCCCAATACCACCGGCTGAAAATTATCAATCAACTCCTCCACCCCGGCATATATTTCCAACAATCGTTCTTCGTCCAACCTACCCGCTTTGGTCGAAATCACACCATAATCCAAAATTTCTGCTGTGCCATCTTCATCTGCATTCACTACCGCAAATCCCACCGTCGCCAACCCCGGATCAATTCCCAAAACAATCATATTAAATCCATAAATACATAATTCATAAAAAAATTACTAACAATTCTAATATTGAATATTAATCCTTTGCGATTAGTCTGAAATTTGAAATTTCTAACATTTCGCATATTACAAATCAACATTAATATCCACTCTTTCCACATCATCCAATTCATCAATTGCTTCCAGAAATCGCACAATCTTTTCTTTCTTTTCTTCCGTCTCCACTTTTACCAAACTTTTTGGCTTATACACCAATTCCGCTGTTTCAATTACCAAGCCTTTGCCTTCCAAAAAGTCTTTCAATTTTTTTAAATCCACTGCCTGACAATAGAAATCCGCTTCCTCTTCTGTTTCCTCCATTTCAGTTGCCCCAAAATCTATCGCCTCCAATGTCAATTCATCGATATTGGCTATTTTTACCTTTTCTACTACCACCAAACCTTTCTTTTCAAACATCCATGCTACCGACCCCGCTCCGCCTAACGCGCCTCCTTGTTTGGCAAACACCGCTTTCATATCCGACAAAGCTCTATTTTTGTTATCGGTCAATACTGTCACCAAACATGCCATACCTTCCGGACCATACAATTCATAAACCGCTTCCTCTATTTGCACGCCATCTTTGTCCGAACCTGCCCCTTTGTCAATTGCTCGTTGAATATTATCCAACGGCATATTGGCTGCTCGCGCTTTATCCACCGCCAATTTCAATTTGAAATTCATATCCACATCACCCCCACCTTCTCTAGCTGCTATAGTTATTGCTTTACCTAATTTGGTAAACACCGCTCCCTTCTTGGCATCGGCTTCTCCCTTTTTTCGTTTGATTTTTGACCATTTGCTATGTCCGGACATACACAAAAATTAAACCTATAAAAAACTAACGACAGTTACATTATATAAAAATAACCGTTCAAAGTGTATGCACAATTAATTATTGAATATTAATCCTTGAAAATTGTCTTTGTTTGAAATTTGAGATTTCTTGCGCTTTCAATTGGATATTAGATATTGATCCTTAGCCCTTGTTTCATGTTTGAAATTTGTGATTTCATTGCATATTGCATATTGGATCTTGCATATTTTTTATTGCTTGGAATTTCTTGCGATTTCACTTGGATATTGGATATTGATCATTGCATATTGTCACAAATGAGATACCCGATAAAGAATATTCGCTTCGCTCATGTCTTTTCGGGTATG
>DAIREY010000028.1:0-11000 GCA_036795335.1 Patescibacteria group bacterium | reverse complement strand
CCAGTTCTTCGTTTTGCAGTGTGTCTATGTTTAGTTATTTGCCGGAAGTGGTGGGTGATTCGGTGTTTGCAGTAATCCCAGCTCCTCTGACATTACTGCAAACACCGAATCACCCACCACTTCCGGCAAATAACTAAACTTTTGTAAACTACGTCCAAATCCCCGCCCTAGCCATCCGCCCGATCCGATTGCCACCAAAGCTTGCTGGACGTGATAACCAATTCCCAATACATTTTCTTCCGGATTCAAAAAGGCCGTCAAACGTGCTTTTCGATATGGTGAAGTGATAATAAGTAACAATACCGCACTAATCGATCCACCCACGGTTAATAAAATATGCTTGATATTTGCCCCACCGACAAAAAATAATACAAACGAGGTCAAGGCAATCACTAACATTGTTCCCAAATCAGGCTGCATCATCACCAAGCCGGTAATTAGCAACATCAAAGCGATAAATGGTAAAAACCCCATCGAAAAATCTCTCACCTTTTGACCTTGCTTGGCCAACCACGCCGATAGATAAAACAAAAACGTCAATTTAACAATTTCCGACGGCTGAAAAAATATCGGAAATATAATCCATCTTCTGGCTCCACCATGTTCAAAACCAATTCCCGGTACAAACACCAAAATTAGCAATACCAATGTCACCAACAACATCAAAAAAGCGTTCCTTTGCCAAAATTTGTAATGTATTTTTGACACAACAAAAAAAGCTACCAAGCCGATTGCTGCCGACACCAATTGATCAGTAAACAACTTATGACTATCGCCGTATGTATCATAACTAACCACTACCGATACCGAAGAAATCACAATCAAACCAAATGCCACCAAAGCAAATACCAAAACCGCCAAAATATAATCGGGCTTTTTTCTTGAATCGCCAAATATCCAGCTCCACTTTGAATTATTTTTTTTCTGCACCTTTGGCTATTTATTAAAAATTAAATGTGATATTGTAATTTCCACCCAGCAAACCCAGAGCCACACCCAATACCGCCATCACGGCTCCGATTACCCAAAACCTCATTACTACTTTATACTCTGGCCAACCGATATATTGAAAAGTGATGTGAACGGGTGTTGATGGAAAAATTTTTCTTCCATTTCTAAATCGTTTCGACAATTGTTGAATAATTACCGACAACGTTTCCGATACAAATACAAAACCAATAATTGGCAACAACAATGCGCTATTTGTCAGCATCGCCACCACCCCCATCGTCGCCCCAAACGACAATGACCCGGCATCGCCCATCATAAATCTTGAAGGCGGAATATTAAACCACAAGAAAGCCAGTAAAGCTCCAACCATCATCAAACAGAAAACAGCAATTCCTAAATTACCTTGGAAAAAAGCAATCACTCCAAACGCCCCAAAAGCCAAACCCAACAGCCCCGATGCCAAACCATCCAACCCGTCAGTCAAATTGACGGAATTGGCCGAAGCAATCATCACCAACACGAACAAAGGCATATACCACCAACCAATATCAAAATCTCCAAAACCTGGTACATGAATTCCACTCCAACCCAATTTATAATAAAACCACCAAGCACCGGCAACACTTATCAGCACAATCCACAACATCTTCATCTTGGCACTCAAACCTTTCGTATTGCCAATACCCTTCCAATCCAAATAATCATCCACCAGCCCCACCAGCCCCATCGTGATCATTACAAATAAAGGTAAATATGTTTGTTCCCTCGACAAATTAAAAACAAAAGTCAAAATTGCCACTGACACCCACACCACAATTCCCGCCATAAAAGGAATATTTCTTTTGTGCTTATCAGCGTGCAATTTCATATAAATCGGCGTCTTCTTTTTATCCAACGAACTAACTTTTTGCGGTTTCTTCCATACTTTGTATTTATACAAAATGTAAGTCATTAAAGGAGTCAAACCCATTGTTAGCACAAAAGATAATACAGCATAGACAAACATTCTTACTAATTCAACTTTGTATCCCATTGTAAAATTCTATTAAACAATAAATAATTAGCGATCTTTCCAGTCATTAGTTTGCCGTACCAACAACTCTTCGGCTCGCTGTGGTTCCAACATCAATTTCTTTACTACTTTCTCCAGCCTATTTTTACTCTGCGACCCTTTCACTAAAATCACATCATCTGGCTGCAATATTTTTTCAACATATTTTAACAGTTGATCCGTGTTAGCAAATATTAAAATATTTTCTTCTTTCATCCCGGCCGCCAACGCTCCTTGTTTATAAATTTCGGCATATTCTTCTACACACAACAATCTGTCAAAATATCGGCCGGCTCGCTTACCCACTTTATAATGTCCTTCTTTAGTCGCCTTTCCCAACTCCCACATACTCCCTAACACACCAACTTTTCTTTTGGAAATACGCATCAACTTCATACTTTCTATCGCATTAATCATTGAATCAGGACTGGCATTATATGTATCATCAATTATCTGTTGACCATTTTTTCCCATGATAAATTTCATTCTACCTGGTAACGCTTCCCATTTAGCCAAACCAGCGGCAATCTCCAAAATATTTATTCCCATCGACAAACCGACCGCCGTGGCTGCTAAAGCCGACAAAACAAAACTATAACCAACCAACTTAATTTGCATAGGTACTATACTACCATTATATATCAACTTAAAACTCGTACC
The DNA here is from genome assembly GCA_036795335.1 of Patescibacteria group bacterium. Taxonomy (GTDB): domain Bacteria; phylum Patescibacteriota; class JAHJAL01; order JAHJAL01; family JAHJAL01; genus DAIREY01. The sequence goes on along the minus strand of DAIREY010000028.1, from coordinate 8,338 downwards.
CGTCAATTCGATTTTTATATTACTGGCCCCAACATCCGCCCCGTTTTTCAATCCATATGTCAACACATTCGCCTTTGTTTTCTTTTTCATCTCCATTACCAAACTGTCATCAAAATTCAATATCGCTTTGCCATTTTTTGGTAAAGACTCCACCAATGACCTTTTTTCAATCATTATGCCTTTTTTGCTGCCAAAATACTCCATGTGCGACTCACCAATGTTTGTTACCACCCCAATTGTTGGCCGAATCATGTCACACAAATATTTTATATCCCCTTTACGGTCAGCGGCAATTTCCAATATCAAACATGCTGGATAATTTGTGATATCAGAATTGTGAAATCGATTATGCCACAAAAACTTTAACCAACGCCCCACACCTACCGGTTTTTTTACTCCCAAGATGGTCAACGGCACGCCGATTTCATTATTAAAGTTTCCTTCATTGCGCCAACAATGAAATTTCTGACTTAACACAGAAAATATTGCTTCTTTGGTACTACTTTTTCCCACACTACCGGTTACTGCAATCACCATTGGATCATTTGCTTGCAAAACCAACTTTGCTTTTCGATTCAATTCACTAGCCAATATTTTTTTCCATCCATCTTTTATCATTTTTCCTCACTTTTTTGATAATCATTCTTCTATCACTCTATCCGGTGCTACCATATAATAATCCAATAAAAATTCGGCTATCTCGCCAAAAGTCGGAGCTGCCGAACTCTCCGCCCATTCTGTTGTTTTGGGAATATCAATTTTTACCAACATCACAAACTTCGGATCAAAAGCCGGTGCAAAACCTACAAAAGAACCAATCGTTTTTGAAGGATCATACACACCGTTAATCGGCACTTGCGCCGTACCCGTCTTGCCGGCCACATAGTAACCTTTCACCGCCGCCTGTTTTCCGTGACCTTTTTCCACTACACTCACCATCATGGCTGCCGTCGATCGGGCCGCTTCCGGACTCAATACACTTCGCACCACTTCTGGCTCAACATCGACTTCATTCCCATCGACTGTTTTAATTTTATTTACAATATATGGTTTCATTAGATATCCACCGTTGGCCACTGCTCCAAATGCCGCCGTGATTTGTACCGGCGTCACCGCAATACCCTGACCAAAAGTCATTGTTGCCAAATCCACCTCAGACACTTGGCTCTTATCCACCACCATTCCCACCGACTCACCACTCAAATCCACTCCGGTTTCTTCCCCGAAACCAAACTTATACAAATATTTATAAAAATTGTCTTTTCCTACTTTCTCTCCCACCCAAACCATACCCACATTATCCGAGTTTTCCAAAACTTGTGTCATTGTTTCTCTGCCATACGGTTTTTTTTCGGAATTAAATATTTCCCGATCCAAGACCTTGATACTGGCTCCAAACTCCTCAGAAGTATCAGGTGTCACCAAACCCAAATCCAACGCCATCGACATCGCCAATGGCTTAAAAATTGAACCCGGCTCCCACGACGAAGCAATCGCCGAATTATTGAAATTATTATAATTATCAACTTTAAAATATTCGTTTGGATTAAAAGTTGGATAATTGGCCATGGCAATAATCTTACCCGTTTTTGGATCCATTACCACCACCGAACCGCTATCCGCTTTATACGTTTCAACTGCATTTTTCAACTTTTCTTCCACAAAATACTGTACCGAACGATCCAAAGTCAAATACAAATTTACTCCTTGTTGAGCTTGACTCAATATTTTTTCGCTATCCACCAATTCTCTTCCCGTCAAATCATGATATGTTTCCACAAATCCGGAACTACCCATCAACTCGTCATTAAAATAACCTTCTATTCCATATTGACCTTTTCCTTCCACGTTCAAATATCCTAGAATCTGTGACGCCAATTGCCCCTCCGGGTAATACCGCCAATCTTCAGGCAACAATAGCACACCATCCAAATTCAAATCTTTAATTTCTTGCACCTCTTCATCAGTCAACTTATGCTTCAACGGAGGCATATACAACGATTTTGAACGTAATTTTTCTCTCAAATCCAACTCTTCTTCTCGACTCAAATGCAGAATTACCGCCAACTTTCGCGCCGCATACTCCGCATCTTCGACTTGATTGGGGATTACTTCCAAAGCCGACAATGACAAATTTATTGCCAACGGATAATTGTTGCTATCATACACCTGACCTCTTCTGGCCTTGTTTTCCAACTGCCACGTGTGCTGATCATTGGCTAATGACAAATAATATTGATGCTGAGAAATTTGTTTAGTATATGTCTTAATAGTCAATAAACCAAACAACCCCACCACAAAAACCATTACTACTGTAATGCGAAATTGTTGCTCCTTTGATTTTATTTCAACTTTGGTATTCAAAATAAAAAAAAATTAAAAACTAACAATTATCTGTCAAAACAAATCCAATGGTTTAACAAATAAATAGTCTTCAATTTCTATTTTAACGGTTAATTTTATTTTAATAAACAACCTTACTTGTTCAAAAATATCATTTTTGGATAGCTAAGTATTTCACACTGGTAACCGTTTCCATTTCCACATTTTTTACTTGCTCTTTTACTTTATCCAACGCCATCAACCGTGCCGCCTCTACTTGATACTTTTCGTTCTCTTGCAAAATATCCAATTGCTCATTTTTTAACTGCGCCAACTTATAACCTTCGGTTGTCATTTGATTGTTTTGCAACAAATACATCAAGCTGAACATTGCTAACAAAATAATCGTTACAAACTGTAGTGATACCGGCCCCAAGGCAAATCGTGAAGCAATACGATTTTTCTTCAGACCACTATACACTTCCTCAACCCGAACTTGTTCACTCATTCTAACTCCTTAAATTTTTACTCCCACTCGCATTTTTGCGCTATGGCTTCTAATATTATATTCCAATTCCTTTTTTGTCGGAATTATTGGTTTTTTTGTTAATACTTTTAGGGTTGATCGGTGACCGCAAATACATTCTGGAAACTCTTTTGGACAAACGCAACCTTTGGCGCAATCTGACATAAATTTTTTCACCAACCTATCTTCTTTTGAATGAAAACTAATTACTACCAACCTGCCATCATCTTTTAATAAATCAACCGCTTGACTCAATCCTCGTTCTATTTCTCCCAACTCATCATTTACTTCCATTCGCAACGCTTGCCAAACCCGTCCATAATAATTTCTTTTTTTCTCCGCCCAATTTAACCAACCATCTAGCAAGTCCTTCAAATCCGTTGTATATTCAAAATTCTTAATTATTCTTGCCTGAACAATTCTTTTGGCTAACTGTCGTGACCTTTCGATATCCGCATATGACCAAAATATCTGTGCCAATTTCTCCTCGGAATACTCATTCAATATCTTTGCTGCCGTTAATCCACCCTCTCCCATCCTCAAATCCAGACTTGCTTTTGATGAATATGAAAAACCCCTGTCATTATTGTCCAATTGCCACGAACTTATTCCCAAATCCAACAATATTGCGTCAAAAAATATAAAATCATGGTTCTTGGCAATATTCTTCAAATTGGAAAAACGGTCACAAACCAGCACCACATTTTTTTTATCAAACTCTGTTTGCACTTGATCAATAATTGACTGATCACGATCCACCGCCAACAAACGTCCGTCACCACCAATTGTCTGAATAATCTTTCGACTATGACCACCGGCCCCGAACGTCAAGTCAGCTACCACACTTCCAGGTTTAATGTTCATACTCTCGATAGCTTCATTCGCCAATACAGACACGTGAATTTCTTTCTTTGCTCGACGATTTTTTTGCTCAACCATAATTTCAATCTACTAATATTTTATGTGCTTTTAATAATAATTAGCAGCATAGGGTAGTTATTTTGGAGGTGATTTTTTACCTACCCTATAAATGCCGCTAATTATTGTTAAAAATTCATAAAAAGCAATTTGTTATAATCCATATCCATCCAAGCCTTCCAATACTTCTTCTGAATTTACTTCAATCTGTTTTCTGTATTCGTCCCACTTCTTCTGATCCCAAATTTCCATCTTGTCATATATACCAACGAACACTACTTTTTTATCCAAACCGGCAAACTCAATCAGAAACGCCGGCACATTTATCCGACCCTGCTTATCCAATTTCACATCTATCGCTCCCGATGTCACAAAACGTACATAATTTCTCGCTTCCGGTTTTGATTGTGGCAAACGAGCAATTTTTTCCATAAGTATTTCCCATTCGTTCATTCGGTATATCACCAAACTACCATCGTTTCCTCTTGTTAATATTGCCCCTTCTTCCAAAACTGAACGAAATTTTGCCGGAACTGCCACCCGCCCTTTTTCATCAATACTGTGTTTATATTCACCAACAAACATCAAAATATCTTAAAAAAATAATTTAACCCAATTTTCACCACCTTCCACCACTTCCTCCCACTTACTTCCATAATATTCCTCACAATCCCCACCAGTCAACACTTTACGAAAACAATTTCAAAACAAACTGATATAGTACATTTTCATTAACAATATCTTGAGTTTTCCCCAACCAACATTAATTTCAAATAAAAAAATCTTCTCGCAAGAAGATTTTTTTAAAATGACAAAAAAATTAAATTTTATTTGAATTTATCTACCAACCAACCTTTCAATTCATCAACTCTCACTCTCACTTGTTGCATACTATCTCGATCTCGTACCGTCACCGCTTGGTCTTTTTCGATTGTATCAAAATCCACCGTCACGCAATATGGAGTGCCTATCTCATCTTGCCTACGATACCTTTTACCAATCGATTGGGTTTCATCATATTGGCACACCATATCACTCTTCAATTCATTAAAAATATTCAAGGCTGCTTTGGTTAGCATCTCTTTTTTCATCAAGGGCAAAACAGCTACTTTGATTGGCGCCACTTTTTTATCAAATTTTAGAACTACGCGCATTTCCTTTTTGTCACCTTCTCCCACTTCTTCTTCCGTATATGCATCCAACAAAACCATCAAAGCCATCCGCCCAACCCCACCGGCAGTTTCAATCACCCAAGGAAAATATTTTTCTCCCAGTTCTTGATCATAGTATTCCAAATTATGCCCGGAAAACTGGCTATGACGGGTCAAATCCCAATCACCCCGATTGTGTACACCCTCCATTTCCGCCCAGCCAAAAGGAGAATTGTATTCTATATCCCATGCATCTTTCGCATAATGCGCTCTTTCTTCCGGTTTGTGCTGTCGCCAGCGTACATTTTCTTTTTTCAGTCCAATCACATTCAAAATATAATTGTATCTTTCTTCTTTCCAGTATTCATACCATTTATCGGCTTCACCGGGATGAACAAAAAATTGCATTTCCATTTGTTCAAACTCCCTTGTCCGAAAAATAAAATTCCCCGGTGTAATCTCATTACGAAACGACTTACCAACTTGAGCAATTCCAAATGGTACTTTTTGCCTAGCAGTCTGTAAAACATTTTCAAAATTAACATAAATTGTTTGACATGTTTCTCCGCGTAAATATACCGATTTTTTTTCACCTTCCGCCACCCCCATTGTGCATTCAACCAACAAATTGAATCTTCTTACTTCCGTCCAGTCAATCGCGCCGCAATGTTCGCAAGCGATTTCATTGTCAAACAGCATTTTTCCCATCTCAGCTAAAGATTTTCCTGCCACTTCCTCTACGCCCAATTTATCTTCCAAAATTTTATCGGCTCGAAATCTTTTTTTGCAACTTTTGCAATCCACCAGTGGATCAATAAAATTGTCAACGTGTCCCGACGCTTCCCAAATTCTCGGATGTGTTATTATTCCACCATCAATTCCTTCCACGTCTGTCCGCAGATACACCATTTGTTTCCACCACAAATCCTTGATATTCTTGATCAATTCCACCCCCATCGGACCATAGTCATATGAGCTAGCAAACCCGCCATATATCTCACTCGACGGAAAAACAAAACCCCTCCGCTTTGCCAATGACACGATTTTTTCCATATTTACTTGCGTCATAACGTTTCTCCAAAAAAACAAATACTTATTTCTTCATAACACAATTATAAAACACGCGATTTACAACTACAAATATTATTCATGATTATTTTCGCATGCTTCCGAATATATTTTTTCAATCATTTTTTCATAAGTCATTCCGGACAAATTCCACATTTTCGCAAACATGGAATCACGAGACATTGCCGGTGCAAAATTTATATTCCGCACTTTCCACCCTGTTTGGTATACATTTATTTCCCACCAACCATAATCTTTCACTTCATATTTTTTGACAAAATTTATCACAAAATTTTGTAATTCTCTCACCAAACTTTTCTCAACATCATCAATCAATAAACCTTTTTCATCTTGTCTAACAACTCTCGAAGGCAAAAAATTTTTCCGACCAACAAAACCGACTATCAACCTGTATTTGATATCATTGCTGCCAGTAATTTTAACGACATCATATCCCTCCTCAAAAATTCGCCAAAATATGTTGGCTACATTTTCCCATAGTACAATCTTATCTTTCACATTCCCATAATTAATTTCCAACGGAAATTTAAATTCATTACCAATTTTGTCTTCAATTGCCAAAAAATCTTTGTTCCATTTTTCTCTATCGATTACCCAAGTTTTTTCCTGATCAAAATCAATATCTCGAAATACCATTTTTCGCAAATCAACATTCTCGCACAAAACCGCTATATCGCTATTCGTGCTTAGCAATCTAAAACCGGCATATTCCAAATAATTCATCAAACCCAAACCGCGATCATCATTTCTAATCAACAACGGCCAAACATTCTCCACTTCTTGACCAATTTCATTTGTCTTTCCAATTATTAATTCATCTTGCATAATTGGAAATAAACGATTGGCCATCAGAGCTATCGGTCTATAAACTTCATCTTCCATTCGCCAAAACATGCGGTGTTCATCCACATACAACTTTTGTACCGACATTTTTCCCTTCAAGACTCCAAAAATATCCTTCATCGTCCTCATTGATTCCAACCTATTTTTCCCCGACCCTCCACCAATTAATAACAATGTATTATCCATCATTTATTTCGTTATATATACACTCCAAAAAACTAATTGATTTAATTTTTTGTGTAAAAATTAAATCAATTAAATACAATAAATAATCAAAAACCATCTTACTCTCCGATTCTCTAAAGTCATACATCAGCAAGTCATCGACCGACATAGTCATAATCATGGTCAAAGTATTCACATTATCAAAACTTGCTCGCCCAAACATGTCTTCGTTTTGATAACAGCGATGATGACAGTATCCATATTCGCCCAACCAACCTTCACCTTCAACCAAATTTTGACCACATTTCCAACATCCGTCCAACAACGGTAAATTACCCATATTTGCCAACACCGACATCATAAATGAAGTTAAGAAAACTCTCCCTGACCCAATATTGTTAGCAATACTTATCCTGTTTTTTTTGTATAATTCTAAATATTGATTAAGAATATTGTATATACCGGTATCCTCCGCGCCAAAGTAACTGGCTTTTTCAATTACTTCCAACAACACACTATTTAATCCAAAACCACTCATTCCATCATTTAGCACCTGATAACTGGTTACCAAACTGGCATCCTGCACAATATCCAAACCATTTCTTTCCAATATTTCCATATCTAACAAATGATACGCTTCCATCAAACCCGACAATTTTCCCCCAATCCGCCGCGCCCCCTTTGCCAAGACATTTTTCCGACCAAATCTATCGGTCAGAATAGTTAGAATTTTATCATTCTCTCCAAAATTCCTCACCTTTATTACCAGCACTCTTGTTTTTATAATATTTCTCAAACTTTTGACAAATTAATATTCTTTCTAATTGATAACACCAAACCAAAAAATATCATAGTCGTTACAATCGCCGTTCCACCCGAACTGATCAATGGCAATGGAATACCGGTTACCGGTACTACCCCCAAATTCATACCGATATTTACAAATATTTGAAAAATCAACACCGAACCGATACCTGCCAATATATAAAATGCAAATCGATCCACCGCTTTATAGGCCAAATTCCAAATATACCACCCCAGATAAAGATATGACACCAAAGCCAAAATCGAACCAAAAAAACCCAATGCCTCCGCCAAAACTGCAAAAGCAAAATCAGAATATGCCACCGGCAAAAAATTCATTTGCGATTGCCAACCTTTACCCACTCCCAAACCAAACATTCCACCACTACCAATCGCAATTTGCGATTGCATCACATTATAACCGGTACCATACGGATCACGATTTGGATCCAAAAAATTTAAAATACGGTTTTTTTGATAATCATGCATAAAAAGCCACAAAATTGGCGCTGACAGAATA
>DAIREY010000099.1:0-2186 GCA_036795335.1 Patescibacteria group bacterium | reverse complement strand
GGCGATTTCAATTGGACATTGGACATTGATCATTGCATATTGTTACAAATGAGATCTTCGCACAAGGCGGGTATGACAATTATTATTTTTGTCAGTTTTATTTTTTTTCTGCCAATTTTTCTTGAAGTTAATGCAAAATTTTTGCAATAATTTTAGATTGGTGAGACCGGATGATGGGAAATTTGTCGATTCAAGAGCGATAATATAGGGCGTAGATGCCAGAGAAATATAAATACAGCCAAATGTTGGGTCGATATATAATTCTTTGTTGTTGATAATTACTTTGATAAAAACGTGGCCGATGATGTTTTGGTTGCTCTTATTTTCCAGCCATTTTTTGTGAATTGTCTCGAGATAAAAATTTGGAATATCATATGGCTGAAGTAAATGTTGAAAAACGATGGCATAGTCGGTGCAACCGACCGAAAAGCCGGATTTGATGATCGCTGCTGCGGTTCTTTTTCGAAAGAATTTGTTTTTGATATTCTGATCATTTTCCGGTTGAAGGTTTTTTTCTATCCAAGTTAAAAGGTCTAGTATGAAAAAGATTTCATTGGATTGGAATTTGGGGATTTTTGTGGGCATAATTTAAATATATTGTTTTTTTGTGATTGTTATAATTTTTCGTATATTTATATTGTAAACTAGTCTTTGATGATAGGTGTAAAATATGAAAAAATTAAATAGCAAACATTTAAGATCATTGGTTGGACATCTTATTGAGTTGATTCATGATACTGAAGATAAAGAAATGTTGAAGCAACTGGAATTGATAACTTGGGAGTTGAGGCCATTGATTGAGCATCCTGATTCCGGAATCGATCCGGCTTTGGGCCGAGAACTATGGTTGTATGTCGGTGACAAGAAGGATGCAAATCCGGAAATGGCAAAAGAATGTGGTAAAAATATCGATTATTGGTTTGAAAAAACGAAGCCACCACGGAATGAGTAGAAATAAATAGCAATAAGCCGCGAAAGTGTGGCTTATTTTTTATAATTTATTGAACGAGCTAATTTTGAAATGAGAAGTGAATAGCAAAAAGCTCTCACAAATGGAGAGCTTTTTATACAAATTAAATCAAATCATATTTATATTAAATAAAATCACCTTCTTTCTATTTTTTGAATAATCGCTAAAATAACATCAGATATATTTTCTTTTTATTTTCGTCAGTTACAATTACCTTGCCTTCGTGTCCATTGATGCCGTCGAGTGCGTAGCTATCATCGGGCATAATCATTTTTTTGATAATAGTTTTTGTGCTGTCATTTTTGATTTTTATGACAGTAATACTGGAAATTCCGGTGCCCGATTCGGCCGTGGTAACAAAAAGCAGTTTGATGCTGCTACTAACTTTTTTTGCATAAATGTATGAGCTAATTGCAACATTGGTAATATTGGTATTAAGCGTCAAATTGGGATTAAGTGTAATGATCCGTGTAAAAGCGGTCATATGGATATATCCGTCACTATCAATGTCCAGTGCGGTAATGTCTGATGGGTCGGTGTAAACTAATTGTTGATCGGATCCGTCAAGTTTGTACGAATATAGTTTACTACCGACGATAACAAACATTTTTTGCAAATATGGATTCCATCTGATCCCTTCAGTGTTTGAGTAGGGTGGTGTACCGGAGAATATCTGATTGTGATCTCCAAGATCTTTATCGTAATTGTCAACATTGGAATTTGATACGTATATTCTGTTGTTGTAGAAACAGCCAAATGATGAGTCCACGGAATATGTAATATTGCTTGGTGTTCTGGCGGTCATAGTAGGGAAATTATAGGCGTAGATGTTTTTTCCGGCAATGTCATACAAAATGTTTGCATCACTATTAAATACTGCCTCTTTTGACGAGTATGCTTTTGTTAATATTGTTTGCAAATTGCTATTCACAAACAACTCGTCCCAGCTGGCAGTCTTGCTGCCAGTGGTAGTGATTTGCACAACTTTATTCTCTCCGGTGCCGGTCAAGGCGCCGGCGGGGACTACGACTTTTATCAAAGTGTCGGTCCAGCTATTGACGGTGGCGGAAAATCCGCCGATAGTGACTGTGCCTTGAGTGGCACCAAAATTTGTGCCAATAATACTTACTTCAGTTCCGGTTTCTACCATGCTCTCATCCCAACCGGTCTCCGATGTTTTTTTGACATTGGTAATGCTGGGGTTGGATGAGGAAGG
>DAIREY010000027.1:0-11174 GCA_036795335.1 Patescibacteria group bacterium | reverse complement strand
TCAATATCCAATATCCAAGTGGAATTGCAAGAAATTTCAAATTCCAAATTTTACACGTATACAGAAAAGAAATATTAAGAAATTGTAAAATTTCGCTTGTTGTCGAAGATGTGGTGTAAAATATAATTATTGATATGTTTTTTTAAGTAAAAAAATGAGAAAAAATTATTTGATATTTATATGTTTGATTTGGATATTTATGGCGGGCTGTGGTGATAGTCAAAAAGTTTTGTCCGGTGGAGAAGGCGAACAGTCCATCGAAAAATTTGATGAAAATGATGTGAAAATGATGGATCAAAAACAACAGTATGATCCAGATTTGAAGGTTGATGCGAATTTGTCACTTACTTTGGATTACCCAACTTTTATGTTTCACTATATTGAAGATGTACCGGCTGACACCGATGATCAAATGAGATACAATTTGTCATATTCGCCGGAAAAGTTGGAACAAATGTTGCAAATAATAAAAGAAGATAACATTGAAACATTGACTTTTTGGGATATAAAAGCAATTGCCGAGGGAAAGAAAGAAAAGCCGGAAAAAGGGGTAATTTTGACATTTGATGATGGTCATTTGAGTCATTACACAGAGAGTTTTCGGCTATTAAAGAAATATAATATGAAAGGTGTGTTTTTTATAATCAGTAGTAAACCGGATAATGATGGTGCTTATGCCAATTGGTCACAGATTAAAGAAATGGCCGATGCCGGACAAGAGATTGCTTCGCATACGGTGAATCATTTGAATTTAACTACTTTGTCGGATGAGGATTTACAATATGAATTGGAAGAATCGAAGAAATTAATAGAAGAAAAAACCGGAGTACCGGTAATTTCGGTTTGCTATCCAGCTGGGAAGTATGATGATCGGGTGATGGATGAATCAAATAAATATTATTTGTTTGGACGGACAACGCAACCGTTTGAGACAATTGATTGGCAAGATCGGTTTGATATTGGAACAGTGAGAATGTTTCCGACGACCGATCCGACTGTGGTGGAATAATTTTTATTAATATTTGGATATCATGTTGGATATGGAAAAAGTGAATGTAATTAATTTGGATAACGAGGTGGTGGGGACGGTGACAATTCATGAGGTACATGAACGGAGATTACCGCATCGGACGTCGCAAGTGCTGATATTTAGCACAGACCAGAAGCGAATATTTTTGCAAAAAAGAGGACCGAATGTTTTTATTTATCCGGGTTTTTGGACGACAAGCGCCAGTGGACATGTGAGTGCCGGTATGAATTACAATGACACAGCTTACAAAGAATTGAAGGAAGAGTTGGGGATAAGAACCGATTTACAAAATATTGGATATTATTGGATTGACGAGGGGGACAACATCGAAAGAAATGAAGTGTTCGCCGGTTATTTTGATGGCCCGTTTGTTTTTACCGAGCAGGATGTGCCGGGAGGAGAATGGTTTGAAATTGAAGAGATAGATAAAAATATAGACAAAATAAAAGTTTGTCCATATTTCAAAGCGACTTGGAAAAGGTGGAAGGAGAGTCTGTAAGTCGCGATATGTTATTTTGACCAAGCTTGTTCCCAGTATTCTTTGACCATGCGATGAGAATTGAATCGGACGGCATTTTTGGTAATGCAGTTTTTCATGATGGTAGGCCATTGTTGATCGTGATTGTAGAAGGCGGGTACAATATGTTTTTCCAATTTATCATAGATATTGTTGGCGTCTTTGTTGTTTTGTTCTTCAAGAGTAAGTTGATCATGGCCATTATTGGGATTGTCGACGGCCCAGCCGGTAATATTTTCTTCCCAACCTTCGGCCCACCAGCCATCGATGGTTGATAGGGAGGGGACACCATTGATGGCGGCTTTCATACCACTGGTGCCGGAAGCCTCATTTTTGGGAATGGGGGTATTGAGCCACAGATCGGCGCCGGCAGTCATAAGTTTGGCGACGTTGATGTTGTAGTTTTCCAAATAGGCGATTTTGATATCATTCTTAAAATCATTTTTGATTTGGATAATTTTTTTGATATGGGCTTGACCTTCAAAATCGTTGGGATGAGCTTTGCCGGCAAAAACGATTTGAATAGGACGAATATTGTTGATTTGAGCAATTCGTTCCGGATTGAGCAGAATCAAGTAGGGGCGTTTGTAGGCGGTGATGCGGCGGGCGAAACAGATGGTGAAATAATCATTGTCCATGCCGATGTTGGTCAGTTGGTTGACGAAATCGATCAGCCTTTTTTTGTTGTGATAGTGAGCATGGATGATTTCTTGGTCCGGGATAGTTTGGATGTTGGTGAGTAATTGCGGATTAATTTTCCAGCCAGGTGCGTATTGATCGAATAGCTGAGTAAATGATTTGGATGTCCAAGAAGAAGGATGAATGCCGTTGGTAATGGAATGAATATCGTAGCCGGGGAACATGGTGCGGGTAACGTCTGTGTGCATGCGGCTGACGCCGTTGATGAAATGCGATGATTGCAGGGCGAGGTGGGTGAGATTGAACATATTATTGTCGTTGAGCGATGCCGGGATTTGGTCGATATATTTGATGAGATAGCGAGTGGCCATATCGATGGGAAATTGGTCGTGGCCGGCAGGAACCGGAGTGTGAGTGGTGAAAACACAATATGGTTTTGTATTAGCGGGATCGAATTTGTTTGAGCCGGTGAGTTTTTGATTTAATTTGAGAGTAAGGAGGGCGGAATGACCTTCGTTCATGTGGTATTTTTTGATATTGAAATACTCCAATTGCTCGATAATATCAAAACCGCCGATACCGAGAATAACTTCCTGGCTAAGTCGGTAATCCAAATCTCCGCCTTTGTAGAGGTGGCTGGTGAGATGGCGATCAAATTCGTCGTTGGAAGCGATATTGGTATCGAGAAAATATACCGGTACTTCAAAACCGGTTTCGCCTTTGATGATATATTGCCAGACTTGAATATGGACGGGACGGTCTTGGACAAAAATAGTGGTTTTGATGTTGGTGAGTTGCAAGTAATCATTGATGGCCCAATTGGTGGGTTGAGCGGTTTGGTTGCCTTGTTGGTCAATTTGTTGGAAAAAGTATCCATGTTCATTGAGCATAGTGATGCCAATGATGGGAATTTCCAAGTCGGCGCAACTTTTGAGGGTGTCACCGGCGAGCATACCTAGTCCACCGGAATAGGTGGGGATGGAATTACGAATGCCGACTTCCATGGAAAAATAGGCAATAGTGTATTTTGATTTGTCCATAAATTTTTTGAAGTTTGATAAATGTTGTGTATTGAATTTTTATACACAATTATAAGATAATCGATTTTTGATTTGACGTATAGTTTTTATCGATTTGTTTATTTTTTTGAAGAACGGAAAAAAATTTATCGTTTGATGTCGGAGACGTGGCCGTGGCGATCAATTTGGTAGGTGGTGCCACTCCAAATAATTCGTTTGGTAAAAAGTGTTTGAGTAAAACTGATGTATTGGGCAAATTTGTATATTGGGGCAAGTAAGACAAATTTGAGAGGTTGAGTGATGTATCCCAACTGTAGGTAGAGATAGGCGATGTACATTTCACCAAAGATATAAATAAATGGAATATAAATAAAATAATAATATGGTTGATCAACCAAATAAGTAAAAGGGAGCCAAAAGTAGATGAAAGTGTAGATTGAGAAACTACTGATAATTAAATACAGCCACAGTTCACGGCGATAAAATTTGAGATAAGAAATTTGACGAACATACCAATTGGTCGATTGGGAAAAACTTTGGATGGAACTTTGGGCATGGCATAAGCTGGCAGGAATAAAACAAGTTTGATAATTTTTTTTGCGTAAAATGTCAGACATACTGGTGTCATCAACTGCCTGGTTGGACCAGGATTTGGCAATATTTAAATCGATGAAGTCTTGATGACGGATAGCGATTGAACCACCCCACAATAAGCTGGATTTGAGAAGATTGGTGGCAAAACAAAAGGCGGTATAGGTGAATATGTCCATGAAATTGTGGGTCTGTTCGCCGATACTGCCCGAGGTGGAGTTGGGCCAGAAGTAGGTAGTGGAAGCTTTGATTTGGGAACGAGAAAGAGGAGCAACCATTTCCGAGAGCCAATGGCGGGAAACTATCATGTCACTATCGGCAAATACTAAAATTCCATCTTGGTGAGAGATGGTTTGGATAGCTTGAATAAGATTGTGATTTTTTTGGCAACAAGATTGGCTCAGACCGGCGATAACCAAACGTGAATGAGGATATTTGTTGATGAGAGATTGAAGAACGGGATAGGCTGAGTCGGTTTGGCTTTCAATGGTAAAGATTATTTGGTAGCTTGGATAGTTTTGGGTGAGAAAAGAGGTTAGGCCGGCAAGTTGAGTGGGAGAAGTGCCTTTGGCCGGTATGATGATTGTGCAATGCGGTTTGTAATGACGGTCAAATTTGGGTTGGATAAATTGTTGATAGATGAAGTGTTGATAGAAAAAGGTATAAATGCTGATGGTTACATTGGTGATGAACGGTAAAGAGATGGTAATAAATATTATTAAATAGATAATGTCCATGTAATTTTTTAGTTAGCTTATTAGTTCTATTTTGGCATATCAGATGAATAAAGTAAAAACGTTATTCATAGCGCAGGGCATTGATTGGATCCAAGCGTGATGCCTGATCAGCCGGATAAAGACCAAACACGATGCCAAAGATCGAACATACACCCATGGATAGAGCAATTGATTGGATGGTTATTTCCGGTCGAAAGCCAACAAGATAGCCAGCGAGAGTAATAACAATATATCCAAGCGCGATGCCGATTATTCCACCCAAAAGAGTTAGAATGATTGATTCAAAAAGAAACTGAGTCATGATGTCCAGACGAGTGGCGCCGATAGCTTTGCGTAAGCCTATTTCTCGAGTGCGTTCTTTGACGGAAACGAGCATGATATTCATGATGCCGATGCCGCCGACCAGCAAAGAGATTGCGGCGATGGCACCGAGCAAGGCGGAAAGCATGTCGGTAATACTTTTGAGCATGTCGAGAGCTTGCTGGGTGTCGTATAAGGTGAAATCGTCATCGGTCGGGTTATCGATTGAATGACGATCGCGAAGGACGGTAGCGATTTCTTCTTTGGCGATAGCAATATTGTCTTTGTCGGCAACTGAGGCATAAATGGAAAAAAGATAATCAATGCCAAGTAAACGTTTTTGGGCGGTTGTCACCGGAATATAAATAAATTTGTCGCTGTCTTGGCCATCTTCCATGCCTTTGGATTCAGTTACACCAATGACTTGAAAACTAATGTGGTTTATTTTGATGTTTTGTCCGATGGGATTTTGATTGGGGTAGAGGGTGGTGGCAATTTTTGGTCCGAGAATGGCGTAGGTGCTGTTGCCTTCGATATCTTTTGTAGCGAAATTGCTGCCATCGGTGATGGTGATATCGCGTAAAGGAAAATATTTTTCGTCGGTGCCGATAATAATAGATTGAACTTCGTCAAATGGGCTGGTGGTATTGAATTGACCGCGAACTTGCGGGGTGACAAGATCGAGATGGGAAGTGATTTCGGAAGTGGATAAGGCTTGGGCGTCAGAATATTTTAGTGAAGTAATAGTGAGCCCTTGTTGGGTGGGCGGGGCGGAGAATTCGCTGTCACTTTTGCCCGGCATGACGGCAATCAAATTGGCGCTACCGGCGCTGGAGACCTGATCGACGATGTAATTTTCGGCGCCTTTACCGAGGGCCATGAGGGTGACAACAGAAAAAATACCAATAATAATACCGAGAGTGGTGAGGGCGGCTCGAACTTTGTTTTTGGCTAAGGCGGTGAGAGAAATTTTGAGGAGAGAAATAAGATCCATACAATATATATAATATTAACGATATGCAATATTCAATTAAAATCGCAAAGAAATTCCAAATCCCAAATTCCAAACATAAAACAAGAATCAAGGATCAATATCCAATATCCAATTAAGGCGCAAAGTAAAAGCAAACAGTAGCTTATTTTGTCATCCCCGCCTATGTGCTGGGAACTTATCCGTAACAAGCAAGAAATCCCAAATTTCAAATTTCAAACATAAAACAAGAATCAAGGATCAATATCCAATATTCAATTTAATTTCAAGAAATTTCAAATCCCAAATTCCAAATAAAGTGCGGGGAATTATTGAAAACGTAGGGCTTCGATCGGGTCCATGCGCGAGGCTTTGTCGGCCGGATAGTATCCGAAGATCAGACCGGAGGCGGTGGAAACAGAAACAGCCAATATTATAGAAGAGGTGGTGACCTCAGTGCGTAGAGAAGTGAAATTGCTAATACCATATGACACGAGAAAACCGATCACAATTCCCACGATACCGCCAAAGAGAGTAATGATAATCGATTCAATGATAAATTGAGAAAGAATATCAATGCGAGTAGCACCGATTGATTTGCGTAAACCGATTTCTTTGGTGCGTTCAGTTACGGTGACTAGCATAATATTCATGATGCCGATGCCGCCGACCAATAAAGAAATGGCAGCAATAGCGGTCAAAAACCATGATAGAGCACTGGTAATATTGTTGATTGTTTCGAGAGCATCTTGAGAATCCATGACAGTAAAATCGTCTTTTTCCCCTTGGTCGATGCGGTGGCGTTCGCGTAAGATTATTTTGGCTTGTTCGGCGGCTAGTCCAGTGGTAATGTCTTTGTCGGCGGTAATTGTCAGATTATTGATATAGTCTATGCCGAGAAGAAGTTTTTGAGCAGTAGTAATGGGAAGATAAATGATTTCATTAAAATTGACACCAAATTGCCCAACACCTTTATCTTCGGTGATGCCGATGATTTTAAAGCTAGTATTATTGATCTTGATTGTTTTATCAATGGGGTCGATGTTGGGAAATAGTTTTTTGGCGATATTCGGTCCGAGGATGGCAACGCGGGCCAAGGCGTCTGTTTCTCTTTCGTCAAAACTGCGTCCTTCGGTTATTTTGGTGTTTTGAATGTCAAAATAAGATGGTGTGGTGCCAACAAATTGAACGGTTTTTTCGTCATATTCGGAAGTGGCAATGATTTGGCTGCCAACGGTGGCGGTGGTGTCGGCGATATTGGGAGCTTGTGGATTGTCGCGAAGAGCGATTGTGTCGTCATAGGTAAGAGTGGTGATGGTGATGCCAGCAAAAGAAGGAGACATACCGCCTTCTTCATCGGGAGTGCCGGGCATAATCATGACGCGGTTGCTACCAAATGATTGTACTTTATCCAAGATGTAGTTTTGCGCGCCGATGCCGGCCGCCATCAAAATAATGACAGATGAGATGCCGATGACAATACCCAAAATACTTAGGAATGAACGAAGTTTGTTGCTAAACAGGGAACGGAAAGCGAGTTGTAGAGTCATGAAGATTGGCATAATTGGCAATTGGTAGAATTTTTTTTAATCTTTTGAACAATTGTAATTAATGATTCTAGCTGTGTTGGGAATCTTTGGTAAGGCCGGAAATGGTATTTTGTTTGCGTAGGTGGGGGACAATTTCGTCTTTTTGAATAAGGCCATCACGCAAACGAACAATTCTTTTGGAACAATTGGCGACGTCTTCTTCGTGAGTAACCATAATAATAGTATTGCCGGTAGAATTTAATTCTTCGAACAATTCGATAATTTCCACTTCAGTACGTGAGTCCAGATTGCCGGTCGGTTCATCGGCAAAAAGAAGATCGGGATTGTTGACAATAGCTCTAGCAATAGCGACGCGTTGTTGTTGTCCGCCGGAAAGTTCATTGGGCATATGATCGGCACGATCGGCCAGACCAACTTTGTTCAAGGCATCGAAGGCGCGTTCGCGTCTTTGGTTGGCGGGAATACCGGCATAGATAAGTGGTAACTCAACATTATCCAACGCGGTAGTACGAGCGAGTAAGTTGAACGATTGAAAAATGAAACCGATTTTTTGATTACGGATAACAGCAAGTTGATCATCTTTGAAGTTGGTGACGTCATATCCTTGGAATAGATATTGCCCGCCGGTGGGGTGGTCCAAAAAACCGATAATATTCATAAGAGTGGATTTGCCCGAACCGGAAGGGCCCATGATAGCGACATATTCACCTTTATAAATCGATAAGTCAATTCCTTTGAGGACGCTAATCACCATTTCTTCACCAATATAATAATCTTTGACGATTTTTTTTAATTCAATTATTGGTGTAGGATTCATAGGTTAGAAAATGTGATAGATTTAATAAGATTTTTTATTTATTTTTTGAGTATGACTACTTCTTCGCCACCACTTAAACCAGTGATAATTTCGGTGTGAGTATTGCCGCGAATACCAGTGGTGACGGTTTTGGATTCGGTGGAAAAAGTCTTTTGATTGGTGAGAATATCGACGTATTTTTCATCTTGGTCGTTGGTTTTGATAGCTTGATTTGGGACAGCCAGTACATTTTCTTTTTCAGCAGTAATAATTTCCAAATTGGCGGTCATGCCGGTTTTGACTTGGTTGTCTTGATTGTCGAGGATGACTTTGGTTTTATAGTAGATTACGCCTTGAATGGTGGTGGCGGCCGGGTCGATTTCGACAACAGTACCGGTTAATTTTTTATCTTTGGTAAAAGCATCAAAAGTGATGATGGCTTTGTTGCCAATTTTTATTTTATCAATGTCCGTTTCGGCAATTTCACTGTTGATTTCATAATCGGCATTGGAGTGCATTTGAATTATTGGATTGGCGGAAGAGGATTGTTCACCAACTTCGACATTTACTTGAGTAATAATGCCGTCAACCGGAGCAACAATGGAATAATTACTGATTTGAGCTTGAATAGTGTTGACTTGTGCTTGAGCGGAAACGACTTGTGCTTGGGCAACAGCAATGGCAGCGGAAGTGGGACCAGCTTTTTTGAGCTCGAGTTGCTTTTGTTGAATTTTTAATTGATTTTCGGCATTGGTAATTTGATCTTGAGCGCTTTGCATTTGTGATTGTCCGTTGACATTTATTTTGGCAATATTTTCTTCGGCGGTTTGGATTTGATTTTGATAATTGGTAATCTGTGTTTTGGCGTTGTCGATTGATAGCTGGTTGCTGGCTTTGGTGCTAGCAATAGTATTGGTGAGGTTTTGAACGGAGCTGAGGTTTTGATTGTGAGAACTTTCATTGGATGTTTGTCGACCGCGTAAAGTGGATAGCTCGGTAGGAGAGAAGAAGACGTCAACGGTTTCGGAATACAATAATTGATTGAGATAATTTAAAATTTGGGTATTGGAATTGAGGTAATCTAGAGCGTCGTTGATAGCCTGATTGTTGTCACCTTCGGTTTTGGAAGACATAGCTTGCTGATAGCTGTTGGAAAAAGTAATTTTTTGACGTTCGGATTGAGTGATTAAGTTGTCAATAGTAATGGTGGAAGTCCAATCAATGTTTTTGAATTTGGTATAATACTGTGAATTGTCCCAAATATCATGAAAGTTTTTATCAATAGTGTTTTCTTGAATAATAGTCAAATTTAACTGATTGAGGTTGGAATCAATAGTGTTGGTGATGTTTTGGGAAGTTTGATGTTCGACATTACGCAAATTGGTTTCGGCATCGGTTAGTAATTTTTGGTTGTTGGTGATGGTCGTTTGAGCGTTACTAAGATCATTGTCGATGTTTTGTTTGGTGAGATCATAATTTGTCTTGGCCGATTCGAGAGTGGTTTGGGCATTGTCAACGTTGGTTTCTTGAACGGCAATTTCTTCACTGCGAGTACCCTCTTGGACTTGTTTGAGCTGTGCTTGAGCAACAGCGACATTGGCTTGAGCTTGATTGAGCTGACTATTTAGGTCGGTAGTATCAAGTGAAGTTAGGACTTGTCCTTTTTTTACTTGGTCGTTGACGGCTACTTTGACGGATTGAACGGTGCCGGCGGATTTAAAATTGAGATTAAATTCGGCGGCAGCTTCAATGTTGCCGGTGACATCAACGCTTTGTTTGATGTTTTGGGCAGCGGCAGCTTCGGTGACGTATGGATTGGTCGGGGTGGTATTGTAATATTTGTAAATGCTATAGCCGGCGATGATAGCGACGATAATGATGGCCCAAATCCACCAATATGATTTTTTGCGTGGTTTGAGAAATTGTTGTTGGCTGGTGTTGGCAGATGATTTTTCTTGGTTTGGAGAATTGTCAGATTCTTTTTTATCAAGAAAAAACTGTTCGTTTGATTGATTCATGATAAGTTTATATGAATATTAATAATAGTTGTTGATAAGAAAGTAATGTATATGTATTGTAACTGGGTAAAAAATATTAGGAAAGACTTTTTTTGATGTGGTCAATTTGTTCGGACATATCTTTGAGCATGTGGGAAATATTTTCCGTTTTCATAATAATAATGCTTTCAATGTGGTCATTCTTGAAAACGATAAATTGATCGCCAATTTTGATGTTGAGAGATTTGCGGAGTTTGGCCGGAATAACTATTTGGCCTTTAGGACCAATAGTGGTAGTTCCAAAACATTGGATTTTTTTGGTCATATAATTTTGGTAAATGTATAAAAAAGTAAGAAAAGTATTACAAGTGGATATTATTATACATTTTTTATTTTGTCAAGGGGGAAAGTGTGAGATGAAAAAGAAATTCAATGTTTCCTTTTGGACCTTTGATGGGAGATGTTGTTTGATTGAGAATAGTTATATGATTATTTTGGCAAAAATCAACGAAATTTTGGATGATGCGTTGATGAACGAGAGGATCTTTGACAACGCCTTTTTTTCTTTCGGCGGGAGAAGATTCAAATTGCGGTTTGAGCAGGAGAATAATTGTCAAAGGATGAGAAGAAATTTGCTGTAAGTGGAGTAGCATTTTGCGAGCGGAAATAAAAGAGACATCGATAGTGATCAGAGAAATTTTTGGATCAGGAAGTTGGTTGAGATGCAGGAAATGGGTTTGTTCGCGCGAGATGACGCGGGGGTCGGAGAGCAATTTGGCGGCTAGTTGGCCAGTGCCGACGTCGATAGTGTATATTTGTTTGGCGCCATTTTGCAGGAGGCAATCGGTGAAACCGCCAGTGGAGGCACCGATATCCAGACAAGTCTGGTTGGCGGGATTGAGCTGGAAAGTTTGCAGGGCGTGGGCAAGTTTGAGACCGCCGCGACTAACGTAGGGCAATGATTGCTTGATGACAATGGAAGAATTGAGCGAAGCCAATGCAAGATGGCGCGCGAAGGTCGAGACCAT
>DAIREY010000026.1:0-11286 GCA_036795335.1 Patescibacteria group bacterium | reverse complement strand
GCCGGCATTTCCCAGAGTCAAGTCAATCACGAAAAAGTATGTCCTTTTTCGTGATTGACTTGACTCTGGGAAATGCCGGCAATACGATATTCGACCGGATCTTCCAGAGTGATGATTTTGTCTTCCGGGTTGTTGAGCTCTTGCAAGATGGCATAGAGAGTGGTGGTTTTACCGGAACCGGTGGGACCGGTATTTAATATCAATCCATTTGGTTTGTGAATGGAGTTGTTGATGACCATATCGATATCTTCCGGAAAACCTAATTCAGCCAGAGTAATAAATTTATCAGATTGTTCCAAAAGACGCATAACGGTTGATTCACCGTAGATGGTGGGAAGAATGGATACACGAATATCAAAACGAGATTTGGAAGCTTCGATGGAGAATCGGCCGTCTTGCGGAATATCAGTAACATCCAATTTTAGTTTGGAAAGATATTTAATACGTGACATGAGAGGTTTGAAGGCAATTTTGTCCAAATAGGTAACGTCTTGTAGGACACCATCTAAACGATAGCGCAAACGAATTTGATTTTCGGTCGGCTCGATGTGAATATCGGATGCGCCGATTTTGACGGCACCGGTCATGATAATATCTACCAATTCGCTGGTAGATACCGCTTTTATCCTCTCTTTCAATTCGGCTAAATTGGAGATTTGTTCTTCGAATTTTGATTCATCTTCACTGGAGACGGAAATTTTTTCAGAATTTTTTTGATCGGGGGAAACCAGCTCATATAATTTTAGAATAAAATCAATGCTGGAATTGGAAGCGATGCTGACGAGAAATTCGTATCCGCTAGCTTCTTGAAGTTTTTTGAGCACTTCCATGGTAACTTGGTCATAGTCAAAACCGGCAATGCGAATTTTTTTACCGGCACGCACATAGGGAACAACCCGATATTTTTTGGCAATATCTTTGGGTATGATTTCCATCACCTCCGGACTGACGGGGTAATTGGATAGATTAACATACGGTAGGTTTAATTTTTGAGCTTTTTGTTGAACAAATTTTTCTTCTTCTTCTTGTTGAAAGGAACGGATCACGCCAGCAACTTTTTTGGCTTTGCCATGACCTAGATCTTTGGCTTTTTGTTGAGTGGACATGACTTGTTTGGCGGCCTCAATCTCTTCGCGCATTTTTTGTTGCAATCTGGCAGGTGTATCGCCGGAAGTGATGTTTTGTTGATCTTCACTCATGGGTTTGTGTAATTATTTTGGTATTATTTTTTTATTTATAAATCTTGTTAGTGTACCATATTCGTTGGACAAAAACAAGATATTTGTGGTGGACAAATAATATAAATTATGTCATAACCTGGATAGAGAGAGCAGGAATATTTTCGGTTTGAGTGGAAAAAGCGGAATAGTCAGAATAAATAAAGATGACTTGACCTTTGGAAAGGGAATCGGCAGTGGTGATTTGTTTTTGATAATTCAAAAAAACAGTGTTGTCGTTGGTAAGAAAAGTGTATTGGTGATTGTTTGAAGAAAGATGAATTGTTTGATTTTCAATATTGTCAATAACTCCAAGAACAGTAATGGGAGGCATTTTGACTAATTGACATGAATTGGTGGATTGGCAAAAAAAAGCAGCTTGATCATTGACGGAAAGACTATCAATATTGATGGGTTGGTTTTGATGAGTTTGTGGGTCGAATTGGAATAGATGATTGGTGGATACGGAGGTGATTTGGTTGGTGGATTTGTCCAAAATTTGGATGGTCGGGGTATTGATGGAAACAATTTGACCGTAGATATTGGGAATATTGAGTGGGTAACTAAAGATCAAAAAGCTTGTCCATATTAGAATAATTATCGATAATATTCCACCGATAGCCAACAAGATTCCCAAGGAAATAAATTTTTTGATATTCATATGTTATTTATTTAGAAACCGACATGAATAGCGTCTTCACAATTTTGCAGATATTGATTTTGACGTTCGCTACATTTTTTGCGGAATAGATTGAGTTTTTCGCTTCGATTTTCATACCAAATATTGGTAAATTTTTCTTCGGCTTTTTCTTTTAATTTTGACAAAATAGAATCGTTGTAGTCGGAGAAAATTTGCAGTGGGTAGTAATTTTGCATTCGAGTGTATTCGGAATCGCTGTAGGTCGAAGAGTTAGAGGTTTGGTTGTCGTTATTTGTTTGAGTTTCGTCTTCGGCGTCCATGACTTGGTAATAACGGTGGTTGAAAGGACTGCGATCATAAGACAAAATTATGTCATCGAGGTGAATAATATTGTCTTGAGCGATTTGTTGTTGGCAACGCTTAAAAACGAAATTGCCAATGGCACCGGAGATGGAATTTTCGATCATACCGTTAGCAATTTGAGTGGGGTCAACACTTAATCCGTTTGAAAGACTGTTGCCAATTGATTGAAGAGCTTGATCGGGATTGGACAGCAGAGAATTGATCAAATATTGTGAGGCAAATTGAGTGATTGCTTCAGTAGGAAATTCGCCGTTAAGAATGGACATAATGGAACCGGAAAGAAGGCCGCTCATTGCCGGAGAGAGAGATGACAATAATTTGTCGTTGATATAGTTCATGGCAGTATTTTTGATAAAGCCGTTGATGTCGCCATTGATCAATCCTTGCAAAGAATTGAGGTTGAAATAATTACTCAAATTGTTTTCGGATAGCCAGGCATTTATTTTTTCACTGACTTTCGGGAGGGATAAGGCAGCGGAGGCGATGGTTTGAGGATCGGCTGTAAGGGCGGCGTTGACTAGTCCGCCATAATTTTGCATGAATTCTTGATAGTCTTCTTGGCCGATTGCTTCTTGGAAAAAATTGGCGGTCATGATAGTACTGGCGGCTTTTTGAGGAGTGATGTCACCGGAGGCAACCAGACCATAGATGTTGGAGATGTCATTGAGAGTATCAGGGTTAATATCGGAAAATAATTTGGATTGAATAGTACTATTGGAGAGCAATTTGGGAATGTTCTGAAAATTTGGAGGAGTGCCGAGAGTGGAAGTGATTTCTTGAGCGATGGCAACTTTTTCCAAGCCGGATTCGGAAGATATTTTGTTGGACATAATATCCAAAATAGTGTCGGGAGCACTGCTGGGGTTGTTGATGACATTGAGTAGATTGGTGGGATTGGTACCAAGCTTGTCAGTAATTTTGCTGATTTGATTTTTGACGGAGTCAATATTGTTGATGGCGGAAATCGGGTCACCATTTTGAATACTATCAAACATGTCTAGGAGATTGACGCCACTAACGGAAATATTGCCACTGTTGTCGACATTCCAACTGGAGTCGGCGGCAATGTGCTCGAAAACGCCATTGTCTTTGAGAAAGCCAACCATCGATTTGGTGCCGGAGGAAATATCGCCGGTTTGCCATGATTTGACGATACCGGCAACGCGTGTCAAATCTTCCAGTTTGGATTGTAGATCGGAGATACGGGATTCGCCGTTGCCGGTACTGTTGGAAGCGGCAATATCGGAAAATTCAAGACCGGCCAAAGCGGAAGAAGCAGCCATGACGCCGACATCAGTAAGTTGTTCGTTGTTGCCGGCGGAGGTGTTTTTTAAAGCATTGTACACAGCGGTACTACCACCAATCAGAGTATTGGTATCAATAAATGAAGTGGTTTTGTCCGGTTTGGTGTATTCCATCTGGTATTTGTCTTTGAAAGCTTTTTGTAGAGGATCTTGACTGAGAGCCGATGAGATTTTTTGATCATTTTTGCCAAGCAGGTTGATGGAGATTGGAGTGGAGTTGGAATATGTGCTAATTTTGGTGATACTATCGATCAATTTAAAAGTTCCTTGGGAGTTGGTTTGATAGTCTAATGAACGAATGCCGGGGACAAGGAGTTCGGCCACGTCAATTTTGGGTAGAATGTAATATGCTTGGTTAGCAACAATTTGATCGACAGAATCAAATGAAATGTTGCTGATGTTGTTTAAATCAATATTATCAATTTGGTCGGTGGGAATAATTTTGACTGATCGTAAATCCAAATTTAGTGAACGCAAGGTGCCTTCGATGGTGGGAGCTGAAGATGAGTTGGCGTAGACGGTGTCCAAATAATCGTAGTTGCCTAATTCGGAGGTATTGATTGTCTGATTGAATTTAACTTTAAGAAGAGGAGCCATAGAAGTAGCGGTGTTGGCTTTGGTGGCGGCAGCCGAATTTGGATCGGAAGTGGCTGAGTCAATTATGGATAGCAATCTGGTTTGGAAGGCGGGTAAGGTTTCACTAAATTTATTGACAAATTGGTTGGCAATAGTGCTTTTGGAGGCACTGCTGTTTGAAGCAAGATAGTCTTGAAGATAGGCGATTTTTTCCGTGTCGGCTTGACTTAATTCCAAACCATAATCGGCGATGGTGGCCGAGTTGGCAAGGGTGGCTAAAGTATAGCTATTTTGGCTGGAATTGTCGGCATAGGCGGGGTTGGTGCCGTAGTCGATCAATTGTTTCATCATGTCGGAAGTGAAGTTGGGATTGTTGGCGGCAGCTTGTTCGAAATCAATTTGAGAAATAATATCGTTGCGGAAGGCGGCAAAGCCGTTTGGATCGGGGTTTTGTAAATAATCATATATTTGAGAAGAAGTTTCGGGGTTGGTGTTAAATAGTTTGGCAAGATCATCTTGACTCATGGATTGCATAACCGAATTGAGAGAGATGTTGCCGTTGTTGGAAATGGCGGAAGTAACTTGATTGTTGATGGTTTGGTTTTTGGTGGCTGAGGATAGCAAGGCTCCGCCCAATGAGGCGGCAGTTTGTTTGGGATTGCTGATGTCCAAGATATAATCACTGGGAAAGCCATTGATTTTGGAAAGACCTTTTTGGCCAAGTTTGTTGGCAATGCCAATAAAACCTTCGCCGGAAAAGCTATCAATATCTAAAATACCATCAGGCCAGCCAAATACTTTGTTGTTTAATTGTTTGAGGCCCAAATTGGATAAAGCAAGAGCCATGGCTTCGGTATTGTTGCCATTTTGCACCGCGATACTCATGGCGGATTGGAGGGCGGGTGGAAGGTTGAGATTGGGAGTGAGGTTGAGGGTGGACAAAGCGGCAGCGGATAAGTCGCCGGACATGGCGGCGGAAATAATTGGGGTAAATGAGCCGACGTCCAGATCTAATGATTCATCCAAATAACCGCCGGCAATGGAAGAAGAAAGAGAATTCAGATCAGGGTTGAGCCAATTGACTCCGGAAGCAAATCCTTCGGGAAGACCCAGTTTGCTAAATATTTTACTATCAAGCCATTGGTTGCCAATTTCGGACATGAAGTTGCTAAAACCACCTTGAGCGATACCGGCCAAATCCAGATTAGAAAAGTTGGAACTGAAAAGTTGTTCAAGAGCATTTTTGGCCATGCCTTTGAGTAGATTTTTGATGTTGAATCCATCGTCAGTATCGAGAGAAAGAGAATCCCCAATTGCTTGAGTGGCTACGTCGGAAAGGACGGAACCGTAATCTTCGTTTTGCCATTGTACTTTGACAGGAATGGTGTTGGTGTTGGCGGTATCGAGAATACGTGGACAACATGGATAGCATAGAGCATAAGTGAAACACAATGAAAGACAGAGAGTGGCATCTTTTACGATGCCGGTCGCAATACTTAAGGGATTAAATGACGATTGGGCGTGAGCAGTAGAAGTAAAAAACTGATTAAAATTTTGATTGTTGTTGTATGCCGTTGATCCCATTTGCTCAGTGGTAGTAAAACTAGTTCCGGCAGAAGTGGAGATACTGCTGGCGGCATTTTGCAAATAGGCAGAATAGTCAAACAATTGAGATACGAATTTACATGATGGTAGGCCTTTACAGCCGGTACAGTCGACTGATTCATTATAAAGACCGATTTCGGAAATATCGACAGCCATAAATTCACGATGGGGATTGGGTAGATCGGTGGTTTCATCTTTGTCTATTTCGTCAGAAATATCGGGTGAGTTTAAGCCCAGCCAGATTTTGATGTGAGCCCGATCTTTATAAGGAACGCCAAGATTGTCGTAGGCGCCGGTGGCGACGTTCAAAAAATGAATGGCACTTTGAATACCGCAGATATTGGTAGGACTTTTGCAAGAGGAAGGATCGTTTTCTAATTCGCCACAAAGATTTTCAAGAATACCAGGCGTGGTAGCATCTTGAATTACTTTATCAGCAATATAACTTTCATAAATTTCACCTTCCATTTCAAAAGTTTTGAGAATGTGAAAAAGCAAAAAGTAGATGCGTTCGTCAACCATGTAGCCATTTTTCTGATTGTATATATATTCGTCATAAGTCAGCGGAAGCAAGATGCTTTTTTCGGCTGGGTCATTAAAATCAAGTACGGGAGGAAGTTCTTGTTTATTTGAATCAATTACGTTTCCTTGGTCAGAATTTTTGACTGTATTAATTATTGATTGTCCGGCTTCACTATCAGCAGCGGGTAGTGATTGAGATACGTTTTGAACATCTTCGTTGATATTATTAGGAATTGAATTTTTGATTTCTTCATATTGTCCTTGGGCCATGGCGTGAGGGAAAAAGTAATTGATGATTTGTTGAGAATGAGAATGATTTTGATAGCCAATAGTGGGGTATGGGTTAGAATTGTTGATTTGGGTGTCGGAGATGTCGTTGGAATGGCTGGATGAACTACCTTCTTTGGCTTTTTTTTCTTCAGCGGTGAGAGATTTTTCTACTAAATATTCAAATACTTCATTGAAAGTTTTTAATTTGGAAAAATCGGTGGCTTGGTCTTGATAGTGGTTAAGCAGATATTTGGCAAAGTGATATTCATTGGTATTGGGAATATCTTGAGAAACTATTTCTTGATATTTGGTGTTGGTTTTTTCGACTAGGATGTTATTTTTTTCAATTATTTCTTCGGTTTCGGCAACGGTGTCGACTTTGACGATTTGGTTGTTGGCGTATTCGAATAGTCCTTCATCCAGCTGGTCAATTTCTTTGGCCCATGTTTGAAATGATTCAGAGACGTTGGTGGCATTCTGGATGTACAAAAAAGTGGTTTCGGTTGGTCGTTGTTTATAGACTGTTTTTTGGGTAGAGGATTTGGTGGTACTTGTAGTTGTAGGAGTATTGGTGGTGATATTGGTTGAGATATTGCTTCCTTCATCAACAACGGCCAGAGCGGGGGTGATTGGTATGATTTCCAAGATAAAAACAGACAGAATAATCAGATTACATATTTTTTGGAAAGATGACATATATTTTGAAAAACAAATATTGTTTTATTGATTGATAGTTTCAATCAATGTTTTGACTGATTGGTCGGAATTTTCGAGATAGAAATTGATTTTTAAATCAGAAATGATTGTACCCTTACCAATAATCCAACCAAATATTTCTTGTTTAGTTTGGTTGTAATATTGGTTGAGCAACTGTTGTTCGGAAAATTTGGGTGTTAGATAGACATCCAATTCATTGACGTTAATAAAGCTGGAGGTGACGCGATATGAAAAATAATTATTTTCGGTGAAATAGGGAATGCTTTTGAGAACGGCTAATTTGGGGTAGTTGTTGTCAATGGACTGTTGTTCGGCGGTTTTTTCCGAAGAAAAATAATCATCGGGAGTGTCGAGGTTGACCGAATTTTCTTGTTGGATACGATATATAGTAACAAGAAGCAAAGCGAGTATAAAAATGGCGGCGATGTAGGTGGTAATTTTTTGTTTAAACATATGTGATTATTGACTTAAACTGATAGTGTAGCCATGATAGGCGAGTCCGCCATTGGTTTTGGAATAATTGGCGGATTGCAGAGTATCCCAAGTTTGTTGCCCAGGATTATTGGCATTGGGATCGTTGACGTAGATGTATTTGTCGTCATATCCCACCACTACTATAAAATGGCCATTGCCTTTGGCGATTGGTTGACTGACACCAAGAATGATGGGTTTACCTTTATTGATTGCATCTTTGATAAAGGTTTGATATTCGGAAAAGCTATCGGTATCGATAAGTTGTCCAGCACGAGTAACATGGTAGGAGTTTTCGATAGCTGAGAATGAGACGTTGTCACCGGCAAGATTGCAGATATCCGATTCAGTGGCCGGTTTGCCAAGAAAAGTAAGATACATGGCGATTGAGGTGCAATGACAGCCGGTAGAGGTAGCTTGTTTTTGTGACCAAGTGCTGGGTTTGTCCAATGTCATGACACCAGCCGGAAGGTCGGTGGGGGAGGCGACCGGGGTGACTTGTCCTTCTATCCCACTTTCTCGAAATGTACTATGTCCGCCGCCGCCGGAAAAGAAGAAGGAACCAATAGCAATAAGTATCAAGACGATGAGAGTGACGAAGAAAATGACAAAAATGTCGATAATGATCAATAACCAACGAATGACTTTTTCGCTGACTTCGATGCCGTAATCAATTAAGAAACCGGCGGCGAGGCCGGCGAGAGTACCGACCGGTCCACCAATGGCTGTACCAATGGTAGAACCGAGAGCTTTGGTAGCGGCAGAGGTGGCGGCTTTGGTAGCTACTTTTTTGGCGTATTGTTTGGCTTGGTTTTTGGCAAATTCTTTGGGGTCACGGGCGGCTTTGACTTTGTCAATCGGTCCGCCGGATTTGTTGCCGGGTGTTTGAGGAAGATTGTGATTGACGGAAGGTGTACCTTTTTTTTCCAGATCTTGGTGATGAGGTTTGGTGTGGGTGGCGGGTGATGATGAAGGAGCGGAGTGAGTCGATTGGGGAGAACCGGGAGCAGGAGATGACGGAGTAGATTGTGCTGGTTGTTGGTTTTTTTTCTGGTCATCGGCCGAATCTATTGATTGATTTTTTGAGTTGTCTGGGGGATTTTTTGGATCTGTGGTATTGGAAGAAGGTGAGCTAGATTGATCGTCTTTTTTATTGGAAGGATTGGCTGATGTAGTTGATTTTTGAGTGGGTGATGTTTGGTTTGGTGTGGGAGAAGTGGTCGATGGAGAAATAGCCGATGGGGACACGGCTGATGAAGAGGTGGGGGAAGATTTTTGGTTGGAAACGGTAGTAGATGAACTGGGAGCAGTGGCAGACGGGATTGATTGGTTTGGACTGGATGGTGTTGAAGATAAACTAGTATGTTCGATTGATTTTGATGCCGGTTCTTTCTTTTTTTTAGAGGTTTGGTGGATGGACTGAATCCGGCTGAGGGCGATCCTTCTTTTTTTGGACATAAAAAATTCAATAATATAAGATATTATTATATCAATTTTTGGATTGGAAAGAATAGAGGAAAACTTGCTTAATTTGTGATTAATAAATAATTAATTTATGATTTGTTATGGTGTGAGTGAGAAAATTGCGAAAGGAGGCGTAATTTAATAATTTTTTGGTGAAATTTTTTTGACGCGAAAGGAACGGTGGTAGTAATGAACAATAGCAGATTGTTTCTAACAGTAATAATTTATTTTTTACTGAGCGTGAGCGTTGTGGCGAGCGATAAACATTTTTGTAATTTGGTGGTGGCCAGAGGCGGGGGGACGGTATATTTTCTGAATATTGATTATGAAAAACTGGAAATGAATCCGTTGTATGAAGTGACAATTTCTTTAAATAATTCTCGTGATAGTGCGTCCGTTACTTTTTCGGCGGATAGAAGTGGTGATGTAGCAGTTTTTGTTGGAAATCGGCAAGATGGTTGGTGCGAAGCTCAGCTTTATTCCAATGACGGCCGGTTCAAAAAGCAACTTTATAAAGGGAAATATTTGTTATCACACGCTATTACAAACGGAAACTATATTGTGTATGTTAACGCCGAATATGGAAGCGGAGGCGGAGTGATGAAAAACGGGAAAATAATTAGAAATTTCTCGGATAATTGTCGTTATGTGGGGATGTCGGGCGATGTCATTTATTTATCAAAAGGTAACGCCTTGGGCTGTCATCCACTTTTGGCTCTTGATATGAATAGTCAAAAGACAAAAGCGGTATATGATCGTTTTGATGGAAATAGCGATTTTAAATTTATTGACAACAAAAAATGTGTGTTTTTGACAGAAAGAGGAGAGGGTGGCAAACAGTTGGCCGGAATAATCGATGGCAAGTATTGTGATCTCACCGATAATTATCTAATGCAAGGAGTGTATGGTTTTAACTTGGATTATGTGTTTGTACTGGGCGGTATAGTGGAGAAAAGCCGATGGCGGGAGAATTGCAACTATGTGCCGGGAGAGCCGAAGCTGTTCAACGTCAAAAAACAAAAAATAGAATATTTTAAATCTTATTGCAAAGAGATTTTTGAGGGGTTGGATAAAGGCAAATATTCGATTGATATGTATTAAATTTTTTTATAAAAATACCGGAGTAATTTTTCCGGTATTTTCTTTTGGGTTTTTCGCAGTGTGGTTAGTTGGTTTTGGGGATGAAGTACAATATGTCATCATAGTCTATGTAATACAATGAGTTGTTATTTGTGTTGAATGATAAATCTATAGCTGTGTTGGCAACTTGGTTGGTGTTGTTGAGTTGAGTGGTTGAATAAGGGTAATCGGTATTGTTTGAAGGCTGATTAAAATCAATGATTTTGAAGTAGTCAATAGTTGAAGGTAGTTCGGAATATGGTCCTTGTTCGAGATAATTCGGGATAGCACAAATTAGTTCATGATCATTCATCCAGGTTGATTTGGATAAAAATGTTTGAATGTTGGTCGATTGATTGGTGTTAGAGTTGAGTGCAGTAAGAACTAATTGCGGATTATATTTTTCATTGTATGTTTCAAGTAATATTTTTTGGCTGTCTGGTGACCAAGAGGCATCGGTGACGCTTTCTGATGTGGCAAATTGGTTAACTATGTTGTTTTGGCGATCAAATATGTATACTTGATGATTATTGGAAATAATAATGATGTAATTATTGTCCGGTGACGGAACTAATATTGGATCGAAAATATTATGCTCATCAAGTTTGATGATATTTTGCCAGTTGCTGCCATCAGGGTTAGCGGAAGTGAGCATGTTGTTGTTGGTGCCGAATGATATGGTTGGTACCCAGCCAGCTCCTTCGGGCAAATCAGACGGAGGTTGTTCGTCAACAGTTTTTATATCAGAAAAAACATAGTAAATGTGTTGAGAGTCCGGTGTCCAGGCGATATTATCGGAGGGAATAGTTGATTTGCTGATTGTTTGTTGGTTGATATTGATAATAAATTTTTGTGGTGAAGTGTTGGAAGAATTTTTTTCAGTTGCCCAAACAATGATTTGACTCTGATCTGGTGACCAAAGAGTTTTGTTTATTTGGGCTAAATTTTCGATGGTCATAATGGTTTGCTCTTGTTGATTTACGAGTTGTCGTATTTGATACACAAAGGAAAAATTGTT
>DAIREY010000098.1:0-2251 GCA_036795335.1 Patescibacteria group bacterium | reverse complement strand
TACGCAGATTCGCCCCCAGACCCCGTGATCATTCGAGAAGAGAAAGAGCAATTTTCAAGGATCAATATCCAATATTCAAGTGAAAGCGCAAGAAATTTCAAATCTCAAACAAAAAAATATGCAAGATACAATATGCAATATCCAATTGAAAGCGCAAGAAGTTCCAAAGAAGTCACAATTTTTTTTGGAAAAAGTATATACAAAAGCAGAAAATTAATCTATAATTTTGAAGTGTTGCGAAATTTAACAAAAGGAGAAATATTATGAGAGATTTTTTTAGCACAGTTTTATTAGAAATTGAGAAAGAGACTGGAATAAAAAACATGCGACAACTATGCGATATTTTAAATACAAAAAGAATTGTATTTAAAAAGGAAAATGGTTTTGATTATAATGAAGCATCGTCGAGTATTATTTCATTCTATATTTCTTCCTGCAATATTTCTGATGCGATTCCTAAAAAATATAAATATTCTAAAATTAAAATAACAATAACTCATATGGCCAACACTCTGTCCGAAGAAGAGGTGGCAAAATCAATTGTATCAAAGCTACTTTTTAGCAGCAATTGACTACAATTGACTACAAAATTGAATATGGATCAATGTCGACGATCCAGCCGGCGGGCACCAGTTTTAAATACTGGTGTATTTTTTTGCCTTTGAGAATGATATGCCAACGAAACTTGTTGTGCAATTTTTCGAGAAAACACGGCGATGGTCCCATTATCTCAATAAGATCATCGGCCGATTGATTGGAAAACTGCTCATTGAGCTGTCGAAAAAGGGATAGCGATTCTTTTTGGCAAGTGGTGTAATCCGGGTGTTCAAATACCAAACGAACAATTTGAAAAAAAGGTGGAAAATTATTTTTTTGCCTTTCCAGCAGCTCACTGAAAGCAAACAGCTGGTAGTCTTCTTGCCGCAAAATATTCCACAAGGGATTTTCGGTTTCAAATGTTTGAAGAATTATTTTACCAGTGCCTTGACTGCGACGACCAACTCGACCAATCAATTGCAACAGTAGAGCAAAATTGCGTTCGGTGGATCGAAAATCCGGCAGATGAAAAGCGGCGTCAGCGTTGATAATGCCGACCAAATCGACATTGGGAATATCCCATCCTTTGGCAATCATCTGCGTGCCAATCAAAATATCCGCTGCGTGATTTTTGAATTGGTTGAAAATTTGACTGTGGGCATTTTTTTGCCGAGTGGTATCTCGATCCATTCGCAAGACGCGGGCTGTTGGGAAAAATTGCCGAATATCTTCTTCCAATTTTTCGGTACCGGCGCCGTA
The DNA here is from genome assembly GCA_036795335.1 of Patescibacteria group bacterium. GTDB lineage: Bacteria > Patescibacteriota > JAHJAL01 > JAHJAL01 > JAHJAL01 > DAIREY01. The sequence goes on along the minus strand of DAIREY010000098.1, from coordinate 955 downwards.
GTATTTGATGGCGCGTGATGAACAATCGGGACATTGAGTCAGATTGCCGGAGAAAAAACCGCAATGATGACAAATCAGCCGCGGTGAGTGGGCATATATGTGTTGAGTGAGTGAGATTTGGCAATTGGGGCAACGGGCAACATAGCCACATTCACGACAAAAAACATAACTGGCGTGACCACGGCGATTGAGAAATAGAATAATTTGTCGCCGGGCTTGGAGGGCGGCAGCGATTTCCACTTGCAAGCGATAGCTTAACAATGAATAATTTTTGGCGATATATTCATCACGCAAATCGACGACATGAAATTCGGTTTGGCGGACATAATCCGGACAAATCATTTCCGGAATGGTTTGTTTGATGGTAAATGATTGATAGATATTTTTTTTGGCGCGCCAAAAGGTTTCGAGACGAGGAGTGGCGCTACCGATAACCAGTGGTGCGGATAACAAACGGGCATATTCTTCGGCCACCGTGACTGTGTGGTAGCGAGGAGTACTATCTTGCTTGTAACTGGATTCGTGTTCTTCATCAATAATGATCAGGCCAATATTTTTCAAAGGAGCAAATAAGGCGGAACGAGATCCAATAACCACTTTGACTGAGCCATCACGCATGCGCGACCATTGATCATATTTTTCGCCAACCGACATTTGTGAATGGTAAATGGATATCAAATCACCAAAGCGCTCATAGAAACGCTGCATTGTTTGCGGTACCAAGGCTATTTCCGGTACCAAAATAATAACATCTTTGCCTTTGGAAAGGGCATATTCTACCAAACGAAGATAGATTTCGGTTTTGCCGCTGCCGGTGCGACCAAAAATAAAATACGGTTTGGGCGGATGATTAAAATTGGCAATGATATTGTCAACAATTTCTTGTTGGGCCGGAAATAATGACGGGGAGCCGGAAATCGATAAACGATCTGATTCTTCGGTCGGAGTGCGAAAG
>DAIREY010000025.1:0-11418 GCA_036795335.1 Patescibacteria group bacterium | reverse complement strand
ACAAAGCAGAATTCATTTTTCCATTGATTCGGCCGGGTGATTGGTCGAGACTGCCATCATAGCTATGACCAGATGAATCAACAGCAACGCCACCCGATCGTTCATCAAAGGACCATTGACCGGCAATGTTCGTAGAGGTTAGATCAAATTCGGCAATGGAGTTATTGAAAGATAAAGTATTTTTTAATTTAAGATTCTCGCTATAATTGCTACTGATTTCTTTGGTCGTGTCATATACTTTGACATCATTAACATTGTTACTCAACAGTTTGCCGTTGGTAGTGTTGTACAAATTGGATTGAGTAAGGATGTAGGTGGTGGGATCAATATCAATCGGGTATTGCAATTGAGCAGTATTGGCAACCAAGACTAGATAGGAATAAGAAACGACGGGGGTCTGATCAATTATTTGTGCGGCATTGTCTTCTTGCCCAATTTGGTCAATCGGAGCAATGGTTTGATCCGATTCGTAATTATCATTATTAACGGCAGAGGGTATAGTTTGATCATTTTCTTCGGCCATGGTCCTGGAACCGGCAAAAATGTTGATCACATATTTGATCGCTTCAGAAATCATATCAAATAGCGAACGAGAATGTTCAGTGGTTTGAATGACAGCAGCAGCGGTTTGGTCTGATTCGTCAACTGTGGTGGAAATCGGCTTGGTCTGATCGGATTCATCGGAATCCGACGTCGGATGTACGACAACGGTTTGATCGTTTTCATCGGAAGAAACAAGATTAAATTTGCTCTGATCGATTTGGTAACCGGCTTGATATGTTTCGTCAGTAATCAAATCATAATAAGCATTTTGAGAAATTTCACCTTGGTTGTCAATCAAATACGGACTGGTGCTGGTAGCGACAATGTTGCCGGCACTGTTTTTGTAAACAACTTTATTATTGACAATAGCCGGAGTAAGATTGGTTAAATTTAATTTATAATAAAAAATCCAGTTGCCATTTCCTTGATAGCCACTTTGCCGAATATCGGTCTGATCGGTAGGATCGCTTTTTAACACTAAATCTTCTTTAACACCGTTGGATTGGGATGAATAAACGGCGTCAACATTGTTCCAAGCATCAGCATAGAGAGCTTGATTGTCTTCAAAACCAACTTCAACATTGTTGGTGCTAACCGGAGAAAAACTCAAATTATAATCGACTGCTTGAGAATTTTCTTCAATGCCGGAAAAAGATAAAGAAAGTGATTGATTGGAATGATCGGGAATTTGTAAATTGTGTGGAGTGGCTTTGGCAGTTAGATAGCCATCCGTTTCCACTAGCAAGGGATCAATTATTTTTTCTTCCTTGGAGACCGGGTCGATGTAGGTATCGATGATTTGCGCTTGTTTGAGGCTATCGATGGTGGACTCGTCATCCGAATCAAGTTGATTGTACAATGCTTCTTTTTCAACATCAGATTGAATATCGTCCAATTTTTTAGCAACACCATGCAAAGAAATTTTGTCCAAATCGTCAATCAGTTTTTCTTTTTGCTCAGCTGACACGGATTGATTGGATAAAAATTGATCCGGATTTTGTTGAAAAGATTTCATTTGATCGACAACTTCCGATTGATAATTTTGACCCAATTCGGTGTATTTCGGCAGATTTTGCCAAGCGGTTCTATTTTGCAAATCGATAGTATTGATAGCTTCGACTTCAAAAGCGAAGGCGGAAAAAGTTGGGACGAACAAACTTATGATCAGCAAAATTACGAAAATAATTTTGGTCAGTTGTTGAAGATGTTTGGTTTTTATTTTTGGACGACGCATTGGTTTGAAATGATTTTTGTTTTTGTGATTTAGATATTTTTAAATCATATTATTGTAGCAGGATTATTTGTTTTTTACAAGATTTTTATGATTGAAAATGATATGCGATGATTTGGTGCTTGTAAACTGTATTTTCAGCATATTGTCATAGTACTATCAATGTTTTTTTGAAAATTGGGCGCTTAAATTAACAAAACAAAAACCGGCTACAAAGAGCCAGTTTTGTTTTTTTGAAAAAATTGACGAGCGGATTATTTGGCACCAAAATGACAATTACCGGTCAGTTCTTCTTCGATGCGCATCAATTGATTATATTTTTCCACTCTTTCACTACGTGAGAGTGAGCCGGTTTTGATGTAACCGGTGCCGCAGGCCACTACCAAATCAGCAATAAAACTATCACATGTTTCACCGGAACGATGAGAAACAACCGCTTTCCAACCGGCGGCTTGGGCGGTCTTGATAGCTTCGATAGTTTCGGTCAAGGAGCCGATTTGGTTTAGCTTGATCAAAATAGCGTTGGCGCTTTTGGTCTCAATCGCCTGGCGCAAACGATCGACATTAGTTACTAGAAAATCATCACCAATATTTATGACTTGGTTGCCAATAGCTTTTTGAAGCTTTGGCCAATCATCCCAGGCATTTTGCTCCAAGCCGTCTTCGATGGAAATAATCGGATAAGAGTCGATCCAGGTTTTATATTCGGCAATTAGTTCATTAGTGGAAAATGTTTTGCCTTCACGAGTCATGTCATAAATTCCACTGCGATAGAACTCACTGGCAGCTACATCCAAACTTAAGCCTACATTTTTGCCGGGTTGATAACCGGCCTCTTCAATGGCTTGGATCAGAATATCCAACGCCATTTTGTTGGATGGCAGGGGCGGAGCAAACCCACCTTCATCGCCGACCGTTGTCGGATATTTGTGGTGGGAAATAATTTTTTTGAGTTGTTGAAAAATCTCAACTCCCATGCGCACCGCTTCCGCCATAGTCGCAGCACCAAAAGGCACGATCATATATTCTTGAATATCCGTCGATCCTTCGGCGTGTCGGCCGCCGTTAATAACATTCATCATCGGGATTGGTAAAATATAGTTTGCGCGGGGAAAATCGAAAGTTTGCGCCAAATATTGGTAGAGCGGCAAATGTTGATCCAAAGCGGCGGCACGAGCACAAGCCAATGAGACAGCCAAAATAGCGTTGGCGCCAAGATTTGATTTATTGGGAGTGTCATCGATTGCTAACATTTTTTGATCAATAATATTTTGTTGATCAATAGAAAAACCCACTAGAGCCGAAGATATTTTTTGTTCGACATTAGCGCAAGCTTGATAGACACTTTTGCCGCCGAATTCATGTGAGTTGTCTCTTAGCTCCCAAGCCTCATGTTCGCCAGTGGAAGCACCGGAAGGAACGGCGGCGCGACCGAAAATACCGTTTTCCAGAATGACATCGGCTTCCACCGTGGGATTGCCTCGACTGTCGAGAATTTGACGAGCTTTGATTTGTTTGATTTTGGACATAAATGATTGTTATTGAAATGTAAAAAAATTATTTTGACACAGACATCAATATTTCTTCGACATAATCTCCCGTTTTCAACATACCTTTCAATTCTTCAATGGCGGTAAAGGGAACCGGATCTTTGCCCAGTAAAAATGCCAAATAGACACTGATATAGTCACCGATCACCACTCCCTGACAAATTGATGAGGTGAGATTGTTACCGGGAACATCAATCGTTTGAATAGAAAAATTTTGACGGGAAAAAGTTTGCTGGATGATTTGAGCGCGCAGTTGATTGCGCGGGTGATATAATGGTGATTGCAAAATAATTATTTGCAAACTTTTTTTCAAAGAATCAACACACTCCAAACCTTGTTGAGCGTTGTGGTTTAACTCGGGAATTTCTTCATAATAAGCAGGAATTTTGCTATTTTCGTTGAATTCTCCTTTGAGACGGCGAGCGACCGCTGACAAATGCTCGGCGCCAAACACAATCGGAATACTATTTGCCAGCACAGAAGCAATTTGTTTGGCCAGATTTTGATCAAAAGCAATATCTTCACAATTGTCAGCAACCGCTTGCTCCATGGCTTGGATGGAACCGGATAAGTCAATTTGATCGGCAGATATTTTGCCCAATTTGACCAATAGCTCTAGAACAATGAAGAATGAATGTCCCCAAGCGGTACGAGGTGGCAAGTTGGGCGGCATGACAAAATATTCTTGATTGTTTTGTTGGGCCAACGTCAATAATTGGCCACCGGATGCCAGACAAAAAACGTGCGCGCCCCGATCGACGGCAGCCAAATATCCGGAAATAGTTTCTTCGGTGTTGCCGGAATAACTAATAATAATGGCTAATGTCTGGGAATCAACCCAATTTGGTAGTTGGTAATCGCGGACGATTTGGATCGGCAAGGAAGAATATTTTTCAATAACAAATTTGGCCATATCGGCGCCGATAGCGGAGCCGCCCATAGCGCAAACTACGACTTTGTCGAATGAAAAAGAGGCAATCTGGCTGTTGTCTTTGAATTGTTCCCACACCTGTTTTATTTCCGATGGGGTGTGCCGCAAGATAGGTAAATAGCCGGATGGGTCAGCAGATTTGATTTCTTCAATATTGCTAAGGTCGAGCATGTTGGTTGGTTTAATAATAAAAAATGAATAACTTTTTTAAAAAAATCTATATAACAAAAAATATCTTGTCTTTATTTTATCGAAAATTGTAAATATAATAAATGAGATAGAATAAAATAGTAATAATTTTTGTTATGAATAAATGGTGGGCGAGTTTATTTATTTTGCCATTATTTTTTTCCGGATGTTCGTGGGATAGCCAACAAAATTTGGATATCGCCCAAATCGATCAACAAGCCGATGATTTGCGAGCACATTTATACAAAATCAGCGAGGGTGATGATTATTACAAAAATGAAAATATCGATTTTGCGTTGTTAAATCGGATACAAACGGTAGTGAACGAAAGGGGGGAGAGTTTGATAAGTAGTTACAAGGATGGAAAGATTGACGAAGCTAAGAAGGAAGAAGGTTTGAAAAAAGTAATCAGTTTGTTGTATTTTATCTGGATGGAAAAGTTTGATGCGGCGCAAGCAGATAAGAATGTCGACGAAATGGAAAAAATATTTGAGGAACAAGAAGAATTTTCGAGCAATCAAACGATCAAAGACTACTTGGCCAATAATGGTAAAATTGATAATTTTAATAAACTGCAGGATGTTTTTAAAAACTATCCGGATTTGATAAAAAAGAACATAGAAATTGATGACAACAACAAAAAACTGGAACAACTAAAAAGTGATGCGGCAAAATACGAAAATGAAAACAATATTAACGAATACAATCGAGTGGCCGATGAGTTTAATGCTTTGCTGGAAACAAATAATAATTTGGTTGAAGAGTACAATACTAAATTAGAAAAATACAATTATGAAGATATCTATAAAACGTTTATGGGGATGATCGATGCCGAAGTGATTTTTCCCGGGCAAACCGATATACCATTGCAAAATTATAAAAATGAAAGCAATACTTAAAATAATAATTTAGATAATAGAAAATCAATAAATATTGAAATAGATTATGATAAAAAAACTAAATACTTGGATAGCTGCTTTGGCAATTATATTTGGGATGGGTTGGTTGTTGATGACAAATATATGCGCCGCTGAAAATTCAAAACAAATCGTTTCGGTGTTTACTGCCAAAAATTGCGGACATTGCCAAGATCTGGCGAGTTTTTTGGACGATCAGCAAAGCGCAAATGCAAGTGTTACGGTCAAATATTATCATTTGGAAGACAAGACAAATGCTGATTTGTTTGAACAGTTTACTGATAAATACAATTTGGCGAAGGTAACGCCATTAATTTTGGTGGGTGGCAAAGTCATTGAAGGATTTGGAGCGGCGGACACAACCGGTAAACAGATCATGGACTTAGCAAAAACGGCCAAGAACGATAATTTTGAAAGTTTCTTAGCATTAAATAATAGTATAGTCGACAATAACAACAATAGTGCTTGTCAAATTAACGAAAGATGCGACACCGGTAGCGGCATGGTTTATGATATTCCGTTTTTTGGAAAAAAAGATTTGAGCGACTACCCCGTGGCAGTTATATCATTGATATTAGGATTTATTGATGGATTCAATCCATGCGCTATGTGGGTATTGATTGTTTTCATTACCATGATCGCTCAAGCTAAGTCCAGAAAGAAGATGTGGGATTTAGTAATCGTTTTTCTGCTGGCGGAAGCAATTATGTATAATTTGATTTTGAATTTGTGGTACTCGACATGGAATTTCGTGCAACTGGATAAATATGTCACACCAATTATCGGAATTGTGTCAATCGGAGCGGCAGCTTTTTTCTTGTGGGAGTATTTTACCACCAAGGCAGGGGAATGCAAAATAATCGATCAAGACAGCAAACAAAAAACAACTGCCCGAATTGCCGCATTGGTCAACTCTCCCTTATCGATTGCTACTTTTTTTGGAACTATTGCCTTGGCATTTTCCATTAACGTGATTGAATTTGCTTGCAGCATCGGCATCCCACAAGCTTTCACTAAAATACTGGAATTGAATCAATATAGTTTTTTGTTCAGACAATTTTATATGCTACTGTACACAATAATGTATATGGCTGATGATATAGTAGTATTTTTGGTGGCCGTTTATGCAATTTCATATTTGAGTCTAACCACCAAATATTCAAAATATTGCCAGTTGATTGGCGGGATAATTATGCTGCTAATTGGCATCATCATGATTTATGACCCAAATTTGTTGAAATTTTAAGGGAGATAAATTTGTTGATATTATAAAAAATAAAAACCCGGAGTATTCCAGGTTTTTTTATATCAAAAATTTTATTCAAATAATTTCTTCAAAGCCAATTGATATAATTTGGCTCGAAGTTCTTTTCTTAAATTTTTCTTTTTCTGATGGCTGTCATCGCCAACTTTTTCGCCATTGATTAAGTTGTCACAAACGTGAAGGAAAGAAACGGCCGGTACGTGAAAATGTTTGGAAACGGCAAAGAAAGTAGACGTTTCCATTTCTACACCAATATATCCTTCCTTCGACCATCTTCTTATATCATCAGAAGTCTCTGCTAACATAGCCTGACAAGTAATTACTTGGCCGGTATGAATTTTGCCGAAGATATTGTTTTTTGCTAATTCATCAAATAACTGCTGGCGTAAATTGCGATCGGAAAAATGAATTTTGCTGGTATTTCTCCGATCATACATTCTCGTGCTGCTTTCGTCTCCAAAAGCACTTTTTGGCATAATCATATCATTGTCACCTATCCCGGACTGTAAAACTCCACAGCTTCCTAATAAAATATTATGTTTTGAGCCAAATAAACAAGCTAAATGCAAATATTCCGATAACATACAACCGCCATAAGCAACAAAAAACCAAATAGTTTTTTTATCCAACTTTGCTTCGAGTATATTGCCTAAGAAATATTCCAACTTTCTGATCTTAATCTTTGGATAAATTTTCCTAAGTTGTTTTTTGAATTCGGCTTGCTGTTTGGCGCAATTATAACTACCGAATACTAATACGCCATCTACGATATAATTTGGATTCAGATTAAATCTTTTTTTATACTCTTCAGCAGTAATTTCTCGATACATTTTTATTCCTCCTAACAAATTTTTAAATTGCGTTTTGGATTATTTATATCATGAAACGACACAAATAATCAATATTTTGCTAAAATATATTTATGAATGATTTATACCAAAAAATAATTATCAAAGATGGCAACAGACATACTTCAATTACGAGAGAAGAGGCGATTTTTTTGTATAATTTTGTAAAAAAACAAAAATTGAAAAAGACTTTGGAAATTGGCCTGGCCTATGCTGTGTCCGCTTTGCACATCATGGAAGGTAGTGGTGGCGTTCATACCGCCATCGATCCTTTTCAAGGTAGCGAAAAATACCAAAATACCGGGCTGAAAAACGTCCGTCGATTGGGGTTGGAATCAAATCTAAAATTTTATAATGAATATTCGGCAGCAGTTTTACCGGAATTGTGGAAAAAAGGGACCGAGTTTGATTTGGTATTTATGGATGGCAGCCATTTTTTTGATGATATTTTTGTCGATTTTTATTTCATCGACAAACTGTTGATGATTGACGGATTTGTAATAATGCATGATGCCTGGACGCCGCAAATAAAAACATTGAAAGCGTGGATAGAAAGCAATAAAATAAATTATTATCAAATCAAAAACACCAGACAAAATAATTTTTTAGTCTGGCAAAAAATCAATCAAGATAAAAGAAAGTGGTTTGATTTCAAAAAATTTGAGGTGGACGAAAACGGGACAATTAGCTGTTATATGTAGTAAAAAATAAACGGGCAGCGCGCCCGTTTGAATAAACTATATTTCATTAATTAATTTTTGCATTGCATTTTCCCAACCTAGACGACCATCGTCACCCAATAGCCGCGGACCGTTGTTGGTGTATTGATAGATTAGTCTGAGAGTTTCCAATAAATGCTCCTTTTCTTTTTGAGGAATAGTGCCTCGTCGGTATTCTCTTAAGAAAAAATATGCGACACTCGGTTCCACATTTGGTTTTTTGATTTGAAAAGAGTTATGACCGATCCAGGCGGTTAGTTTATCTTGTCCGTTTATAATAAGTTTAATGACGTGATACATCCCATGCAGCACATAGTACTTACCATCACGATATTCAATTAGAATAGTTTCGTTTGATTTGTTGTTGCAAACAAAAAGATCATAGCAATTTTCCCGTTTTAGATATGCAGCGAATTTGACCGGCGATCGTTCACACTTGTCGATAATGATTTTGTTGTATTCGGGTATCGTGCCAGTAAGCTGCAGATTGGCGATCAATAATTCCTCCTGTTCCCAATCGTAATAATCATCACTAATAATGGCATTTACCCAGTTAAGCCGAGCTTCGCTATAGACGGCCAATTTTTGTCGATCGTCATAATCATCGGCAAAGATGTCGGCGTGTTCTAACGCCAATTGTTTTATTATTTTTTCCGGTAATTTCATATTTTTTTCCTCCCGATTTTTAAGTATCGACTAATTACGTTATGATTATAAGTGGAATTAAATTTTTTATCAATGTCGTTTATGTTTATTTTATGAAAAATAATTTATTTTTGAAATCCGCTTTCTATTTTTCGATTATTGGTGTAATTTTTTCTGGTTATTATTCAGCAGTCAAAATATTTAGCAGTGCTTGTCCATTTGGCGAAAGCTGCCCGGAATTTTTGGGTTATCCGGCTTGCTATTTTGGATTTATATTGTTTTTGCTTTGTCTAATTTCTGGCGGCTTAACGGTGTTTGTAAATAGAAAAATTATTACCGCATTGGTGGTGGTTGGCGTATTGGGCGTAATTTTTAGCGGATATTTGTCATATATAGATTTGTGGCAAACCAGCTGTCCGGGTGGTCAGTGTCACTATCAACTAGGCCTGCCAACTTGCGTTTATGGTTTTATCTTTTTTGTCATAATTTTATTCTCTTCTGTTATTGCTTTTTGGCAAAGAAATGAAAAATAATAAACTATCAAAACAAAGATCATGTATTGGGTGTCAAAAAAAAGAGATAAAATCAAATTTTTGGCGGATAATTTTTGATGGCAAAAAATTGCTGATTGATCAACCGCAACAAAATACTGAGGGCCGTGGATGCTATTTGTGCCAAAATTTTGATTGTTTGGAAAAAGCCATCAAACGCAATGCCTTTAATTATCGATTGAAAAAAAAGATCTCCAAACAAGAGGTGGAGAGATTTGGAAATGAAATACGGTCGAAACTAAAAGCGGAGTGATAGTTTTTGGGATGACAAGTATTTTATTAACAATAAATAGGGACAGGTTTGGTGAGTTTTGATTAAAAAAACATGGATAGGTTTAGTAAGTTTTGAAAAAAATAGGGGCAGGTTTTAAACCTGCCCCTACGGGGAAAAAATTATTTTAATCCTTCCAAAATCTTATCGGCTGTTTTGTCACCCACTCCGTCAACGGCAATTAAATCATCTTTGGACAATTTTTTTAAATCATCAACTGTTTTGTAGCCGGCTTTTTCCAGATTGTCGGCAATTTTTTTGGTGATACCGGCAATATCAGTTAGGCTTGAAGTGCTTTTAGATGATTCTTCTTTGGCCTCATCTTTTTTGACAGAAGCTTCGGGTTTTTTCTCTTCTTCCGGTTCACTAACCGCTTTCAAACTCAAACCGAGACGATGACTACCGGCCTCAATAGAAATAATTTTAAATTTATGCTTTTCGCCAACTTTGACAATTTCTGCCGGGTTGACGACGCGTTTACTGGATAATTCGGAAATATGAACCAAACCGTCAATTTTGTTATCAATAGTGGCAAAAGCACCGAAAGGAGTAATTTTGCTGATAGAACCATCAACGATATCGCCAATGGCGTATTTTTGCATCATCTGGACCCATGGATCAGGAATTAAGCGTTTGATGGAAAGAGAGATACGACCATTGTCCAAACCAATAAGCATGGCTTGCACTTTGTCGCCGATTTTTAGATGATCATCAATAGAATCGACACGACCCCAAGTAATTTCAGAAATATGAATCAAACCTTCTACGCCATCAAATTTCATGAAAGCACCAAAGTCTACAATGCCACTAATAATACCTTCAACTGTGTCGCCTTCTTTGTACTTGCTTTCAATTTCTTTTTGTTTGGCATCAGGTACGGCTTTTTCCGACATAATCAGCTTATTGGAAGCACGTTCAAAAGCAATGATTCGTACTTCAAGATCGTCACCGACAAATTTGGATAATCGTTCTCGAATTTCTTCTTTGTTGCCGCCATCGACACGTGGATAATGTTCCGGCTTGAGTTGAGATACTGGCAAGAAACCGCGAACACCGTGGATGTCAACCAAGAGACCACCTTTGTTGGCTTCAACGATACGTACTTTGACATTCTCTTCTTTATCGTACTTTTCTTTCAATTCTTCCCAAGCTTGTTCTCGAATGGCGCGTTTAAGTGACAAGACAGCATATCCTTCGTCATTTTCGGGAGCCAAAACGTAAGTGGTCAGCTCTTCGTTGATTTCTACATCTTTAAGATTTTTTTCTTCTAGAAGTTCGCGTTTGGGAATAACACCAAGTGATTTGCCGCCGATATCCAGCCAGACACGATTTTGAGATACATCAAGAACACGACCTTTAATAACGTCGCCGGTTTGATGAATTTTCATTTCCCAATTACTTGCATCCAATAAATCTTTCATAGTGGACGATTGGGTAGTGGTTTGTTCGGTCATAAATTTAACAAATAAAATTAAACAAATAAAATATAATGGATTATTTTTTGCGCTTCTTGGGCATGTATGATCGTTGTTGAGTGTTTTGTGATTTGTGCTGGAGCGATGGGAGATATTTTTGTTGATAAAACAAATAGACGATATAGCCCCAGTAGACAAACATGATCAGTAATAATACTAGTAGGATACGCGCGGAAAGGAATTTTATTCCTTCATAACGGAAGAACAAATAGAAGAAGCCAAGTACTGAGGTGGTGTACAACCAAGAAGAAATTTTTTCAGCTAATTGAAATTTGTGATAGTCC
>DAIREY010000024.1:0-11429 GCA_036795335.1 Patescibacteria group bacterium | reverse complement strand
TTCCTTATTGGGGGTTTTGCTCAAAAAATGTTCGAACTTCGTTCAAAAAACACCGTTTTTTATAAGAAAATCGTTTTGGTTTTCTTTTTAATAAACAAAAAGCGGTTTATTTTATGAAGAACATACGATTGGTGGAATGTGGTGAGGGAATAAAGTAGAATGGAAAATGAGGAGGGATAAAAAATGGAGGCAAAATTTTGGCTTATTTCTTTGCTGATGATGGTGGCAATAGTAGCCTTTGGGATAATATATTCGGCAACAAATGATCCGGAAGTAAAAAAATTAAACTTTTGGAACGTTGGTTCGGTAGAACAGCCACATGAAACGATGGTTGATCAGGCATAAGATGTGGCGGATGGTTTTGACGTGCAGAGGTAATATTAAAAATGGGTAATGTAAAGATTTTTTGGTGAGAAAAAGGGAGGTTGATAATTTAACCTCCTTTTTTAAATTTATTCGTATTGAGCTAGCCATTGTTCAATGGCAACTTTGCTCAATTTGTATTTGTTTGCTTCAGGATCGAATACTAATGGAATTTGTTTAGGCATAATCTGAGCAAGCTTATTAATACGGTCGGTGCGGATACGTTTTAACCCAAAATAATCTTTAATAAAACTGGCTAGACATATACATCTGTTTTGCCCGTGATGGATGTAGTATAAATGGACTTGAGGATTGGTAGATACGGAATAATGTCCGTTTCTATCTCGTTTGTAATGCAACTGGTTGGCTTGGTCGAAATAGTATTCACCTTTTTTGAGGGGCACGGGGACAGAGTATTTCTCGATGTGTTGAAATTGGCCAGGAATATGTTTTAGGCTTATGGTTTCAACATATTCTTCGGTAGGAATAGTAACTGTAACTGATTTTGTCAAAAATGACCATCTCCTTTTTAATATTCTAATTTTATTTTAAAATATTTGTTGTCGAAGTACAAAGTGCCTTTTGGTTTTGATAAATGTTATTTATAATAAAAGAAAGGATGAGTGAATATTTGCATAAAAAAAGACAATGAAAAAAATTTTGGGAATAGTGTTTTGTTGTTTACTAATGGGAGTTGTCGGATGCGGGCAGAAAACTAATAGTGATGATGTGCAGAAGATATTGGTTGGTTTGTTTGCCAATAAATATGACAAACAGGAGCAGGAGGTGACAGTGAACATTAGTAAGCAAACCGATCATTACGCTAGCGGAGCGGTGCGATTGGGTGATGGTCCGGAAAATGCCGGGATGTTTTTGGCATCCGATTATTTGGGCAATTGGGAAATCGTATGGGATGGAAATGGTATGTTCACTTGTACTGAAGTCGAGCCATATCATTTTCCGCAAGATATGATCGCCGGTTGTTATGATGAGAGCAATGATAATGTGGACGAAAATAATAATCAAATAAGTGTTGACAATGACTTATCAAAAACGATTAGTGATTTGTTTCAACAACAAACAGGATTTGCGGATTTGAAAGCGGAGGACATCAAAGTAACGGTGCAACAACAAGAAGGTAAATATGCCAAGGGAACAGTGGAAGTGGATGGCGGTGGCGCAGGCAATAGTGGAGGTTGGCTAGCGTCCAGCTTTTTGGGAAATTGGGAATTGGTGTGGCAAGGCAATGGTGTGATAGATTGTGCTTTGTTGGATTCGTATGAATTTCCGGAAGATATGAAGGCAGGTTGTTTTGAAGCGCAAAGTCAGCAACCGACTGTCGATGTGCCGGATAATGATGTGACGAGTAGTCTGAAGAATATTTTTGCGCAAAAATTTAGCAAACCGGTGGCGGATATTAGCGTGAATGTAACTGCTGAAGCACAGAATCATGTGAAAGGTTTGGTGAAGGCAGCGGATGAAATAAGTGGCGGGATGTTTTTTGCTACCAATATCAATGGAAATTGGGAAGTGGTATGGGATGGCAATGGTACATATGAGTGTAGCTTGTTGGACCAATATGGGTTTCCGGATTATATGAAAGAGGGTTGCATCTAAAGTTTTTTTGCAACAGAATAATTGATATAATAAAGATGGATGGAAAAGGCGTTTGATAACATATTATTTTTTTATAACATAAATATGGAAAATAATATTGGCGAGCGTCAAAATGGTTTGAATGTTGAAAACAAGTGTTGGGTATGCAAGACGGTAATGACAAGTGAAGAGGACTTTGGGACGGAAGAAGACGGGACAATAAATATGAATTATTGCATCCGTTGTTATCATGATGGAGTATTGGTGGAAGAGGGCGGTGGGAAAGATGAAGCTTGATTTTATCACGAAAAATGTGGTATAAAGTTAAAAAAATGAAAGGGGTGCTGTTTGATGCAGATAGTAAGTATGGTTGTATTGGCGATTATAGTTTTGATACTTCTTGGTGCTTGTACAGCGCAAGCGCAAAGTAGCATCGCTATATTGGCTGGCGCCGGGGTTTTCATAGTAATATTTTTGGGTTCAATAGCGCTAGGAGCCTTATGGCTCTTTTGCAAGATTTTCAAATAAAAAAGAAAGGTGGTTGTTTTTTTTAAGCAACCATTTTTATTTGTAGCAAAGTGGTAGAATGAGATTGATGATATTTTTTAACTCGTAAAATAGCAATGGTATGAAAATCACTTTAATCGGTGCGTCCGAAGGAGTAACGGGATCATGCACTTTGTTGGAAACAAAAAATGAGAAATACATTATTGATTGTGGAATGTATCAGGGAGGGACAGATGCCAGACAGAAAAATAGCGCTGATTTTGGATTTGATCCGAGGGAGATAAAAGCGGTTTTTTTGACTCATGCGCATTTGGATCACTGTGGGTTGTTACCGCGAATAGTCAAAGAAGGTTTTGCTGGTCAGGTGTATTGCACTTTGCCGACGAAGGACATGGCCGAGGTGGTTTTGCTCGATGCAGCGAAGATTGCCAAAGAGGATGCGAAGTATGAAGAAGTTGAGCCATTGTATGATGAAGATGATGTGGCGGTACTGATGAGTTATTTTGTGGGAAAACAATATCACGAGCAATTTGACACGGGCAGTTTGCATGTCAAATTTTGGGATGCTGGTCATATTTTGGGATCGGCGATTGTGGAAATTTTTGATGGAGAGAAAAAGGTAGTTTTTTCCGGGGATTTGGGCAATTATCCGGTGCTGTTGCTGAATAAACCCGATTTGTTGGATGGGGCGGCGGACGTTTTGGTGATGGAATCGACGTACGGTGATCGGGTGCACGAAGATGTTTATATGCGAAAGCTGATTTTGCGAGAGGCAGTGTGTAAGGCGCTGGGCAATGGTGGGGTGGTGATGATTCCGGCGTTTGCCATGGAAAGGACGCAAGAGTTGTTATATGTATTCAATGATTTTGCCGAGCGGGAAAAGATGTGTCGCGGTATGATTTATTTGGATAGTCCGATGGCGAGCAAGATTACGGAAATTTTTAAAAAATATGCTAGTTATTTAAATGAAGAAGCCAGGTGGTTTTTGGCGACGGAAAACGACTTGTTTGATTTTCCACATTTAAAAATAACGGATACAGTGCAGGAGTCAAAGGAGATTAATGCAGACACAAGTCCTAAGGTGATTATTGCTGGATCGGGAATGATGAACGGTGGACGGATCAGACATCATATGAAAAAATATTTGCCGGATGAGAAAAGTGTATTATTTGTCGTGGGGTATCAAGTGGAAGGAACGTTGGGTAGGCAGATTTTGGATGGAGCAAAAAAAGTGAGAATTTTGGGTGAAGAGGTGGAGGTGGCAGCGCAAGTGATGGCGGTGGGAGCTTTTTCGGCGCATGCTGATCGTAATCGGATTTTGCAATGGATAGCGGCGATGGCCGAAATGCCCAAAAAGGTGGTTTTGAACCATGGTGAAGAAAGTGCCAAAGTGAGTTTGCAAGAGAAAATAAATAGTACGTTGCGAACCGAGTGCGTGGTGCCGAAAAAAGGTGAAATTATTGAAGTATAGTTTTTTGTAAATGTATAGAAAAAAAGAATTACAATCAGAACGTTTTCCGGAGTCGATGAAATTGTTGGTGGAAATAGCCAAAGAAGCGGGGCACGAAGCGGAGTGGATCGACAGATGGAGTGGCGGGTTGGTGCGGATAAATGGAAAATATTTTGGTAGCGGTTTTTTTCCAAAATATCCATTGAATTCGGCGACGAGTCGGCAGCTGGTGAAAGATAAGACATATGCATATATGTTGTTGGAAGAGGCGAAGATAAAAGTGCCAAACGGGGATTATTTTTTTCGGTTTGATCAAAAGTATATTGGTCAGATTCAAGGCAAAGGAATGGATGAGGCTCGGCAATGGGCGAATGACCATGGTTATCCGGTGTTTGTTAAACCAAATCAAGGGGCGTTGGGGAGAAATTGTTTTAAAGTGAGTGACGAAGAAGAATTGTTGATTTGTTTAGAAAAAATATTTATTGATGATTATATGGTGTTGGTACAAGAGGTGTTGGAAGGAAAGGAATATCGAGTGATGTTTGTGGATAGCGAGATTGTCTTGATATACGAAAAATCGAGGGCTTATGAGCGGGTGAACGGGAAGAAAAAATATGTTTCGGATGTAGCCAACTTAAGTAGCGGAGGAGTATTGGTGGGTGAGATAGGTGAATGGACGTTGGAATTGGCAGTGTTGGTGAAAAAGATAGCGCAGATATTTGGTTTGCGGTATGGGGGAATCGATTTGATGGGTGGAGAAATAAATAGTGTTGATGATTTGACAGTGTTGGAAGTAAATTCTGATCCCGGTCTGGATCATTTCCTAGCTCATGATTTAGAGAAAGGGAAGCAAATTATGAAAAAATTATTGCGAGCAAGTTGGAGAGAATAGTGTTGGCTTTTGTAGAATGTTTATTTTATTTCATTTTTTTGTTAGTATGTGAAGTGTGTACTTTTTATATTCAAGTAGAACAAGAATATTTATTAACTGTTTGGAGGGTTGGCTGAGTGGTTGAAAGCAGCGGCTTGCTAAGCCGTACTAGGGAGTTATCCCTAGCGGAGGTTCAAATCCTCCACCCTCCGTTTTTTTGGGAAAAGAGAACTGATGAAAATAAGTTTTCTTTTTTTTGTTGCAAAATAGTGATGGGAATTGGATAATATAATGTGAGAAATAGAAAATTAAAAAAATGGGGGAAGAACAATGTATACCAAAGTTTTGATGCGGAATTTTGAAGTTAAATTAATTAGGAGTGAATTGCAAAGTTTTTTGGGGGAATATTGTGATGTCGAAGATGTTTTCGACATATTGGATAAGTATAAAATTGAATGGGGAGAAGTCAGATCAATAAATTTGTTAGCAGCTTTTCGGAAAATGTTTGTGGTTTGGCGAGAGGGAGTGATTTTTTATAATTATGATAAAAAAATTGAAAAGGTAACGAGGTTGGCAGGCACACAGGATTGTTTTGTTTTGGATGTAAAAAATGATGATGTAGTGTGGCTGTGGGCTGGCGAGAAAAACAATGATTTACAATTGTTTGTGTGGAATAATCCATGTGTAAAAAAATTGTGGCCCAAAAGAGTAGAAAGGGCGGTTGTCTATATAAATGGTGATTATAATTTGATTTTGGCACATGGAAGAAAAAGGCTGGATTGCAATCTGAAGGTGATTGTTGAAAGCAAGTTAAATAATTTTTTGAAGAAAGTGGGAGTTGATTTGTCCGATGTTTGTCAGATAAATCAGGAATTACGAAAAATAATTTTTGAATAAAATAAGGTGAAATAAATAAAAATAGTAATCGCAGTAAAAAAAACCAACGTAGATAAAGTTGGTTTTTTTGTATAATGAATGTAGTATTATTTTTTATAGAGGAAAAAAAGAAATGAAATATGAAATTTTGCATAAGCCGTCGTATTCATTAGCTCAAGTGATTTTGGAGAAGGATGAAAGTATTCAGACAGAGAGCGGGGCAATGGTGAGTATGAGTGGCAACGTGACTATTGAAACGGGAATGCAAAAAGGGGGGATTTGGGGAGCATTGAAAAGGACGGTGCTGGGTGGGGAAAGTTTTTTCACCAATACATTTACTGCTCAAGGCGAAGCGGGGGAAGTGACCTTGGCGCCGGTATTGTCCGGTGATATTCACGTGCAAGAGATGAAAGATAAAGTGATGTTGGTGCAATCCGGTTCGTATTTGGCGGGTAGCAAGAGTTTGGAAGTGGATACAAAATGGGGTGGAGCAAAGACATTTTTTTCCGGTGAAGGATTATTTATGCTGCGGGTGAGCGGTGGGGGTGTTTTATTTATGTCTAGTTACGGGGCGATTCATGAGGTAAATTTGCGCGAAGGACAAAAATATATAATTGATACCGGTCACGTAGTCGCTTTTGAAGAACAGATGAGCTATATAGTAAAGAGAGTGGGCAATTGGAAATCGACTTTTTTGTCCGGCGAAGGTTTGGTGGTGGAGATAACCGGTCCGGGTAAAGTGTTGTTGCAGACCAGAAGTTTTGAGTCATTTTTGAATTATTTGATACCCCGATTACCAAAATCAGATAACGGAAGCAGCAATTAATTTTTAGCAAAGAATGTGGTGTCCGGACAATTTTTTGTAGTAATTTTTTTAGAATAAATAATGGGAGAAAATATAAAAATGGAGAAGATTTTGGTGAGACAATCGCCGGTGGTGTTGGTGTTGAGATTGATTATGAATATGATAGTGACAGATTTGACGTTGTTTTTTTCTTCGGTGGTGACAGATGTGTTATTAAAAGGGGACAGAATTGTGTTTTGGAGTTTTATGGAATATGACACTTTTATTTTACTGATATTGTTGTTGGTACAAGTATTGATCGCTGTGTATATTATGTGGGATTGGTATGCCAATTACTATCGAGTAATTGATAATCAAATAATATGGCATCGAGGTATTATACTGCAAAGAGACACGGTGTTTGTAATAAACCAAAGGATGGAGTTGGTGATAGAAGAAGGTTTTTGGCACAAACTTTTGGATTTTGGCAGCATCAAAGTAAAATTGGATTCCAAAGATCAATTTGTGATTGCTTCAGTGCAAAGTCCTCGTTTGCTGCTGAATGTTATTCAAAAAAGTCAACAAAGAGTAGAAGAGGAGAAATAATATGGAGTATATATTTCCCAAGAATTTTTTTTGGGGAGCATCTTCCAGTGCTCATCAGGTAGAAGGTGGATTGGTCAATGATTGGACGGAATGGGAAAAAGACCAAGCGAATAATTTGGCCAAAAAAGGTTGGTCAAGAGCTAGTGATTGGCAAAAAAAATTTTTTTCGGAGATAAATGATCCGGCTAATTATATTTCCGGCAGAGCATGTGATCATTATCATTTGTTTGACCAGGATTTTGCATTGGCAAAAAGATTGGGACACAATGCTACGCGAATTTCCATTGCCTGGGAGAGAATCGAACCGCAATTGGGTCAGTTTGATGAAAATGAATTGGACCATTATAAAGAAGTGGTGCGGTCAATGCGTCGTAATGGGTTGGAGCCATTTGTGACGTTGTATCATTGGCCATTGCCTTTGTGGTTTCGAGATATGGGTGGTTGGGAAAATAAAGAAGCGGTGAAATATTTTGGGCAATATGTGGAAAAAGTGGTGGAGAGTTTGAAACACGAAGTAAAATATTGGATTGTAATCAATGAACCGTGGGTGTATTCGACATTACATTATTATCAAGGTGATCGACCACCGGCCAAGAAGAGTGTTGGGAAAACCTGGTTGGTTTACAATAAATTGGCGGAAGCCCACATTGCGGCGTATAAAAAAATAAAAGCTTTGGATGCGACAGTAATGGTCGGTTCGTCAAAGTGTATGATTTGGTTTGAAGCTAAGTCAAACAATTGGGTAAATAGATTGTTGAAGGCCGGGGCTGATTGGTATGTGAATACTCGTTGGTTGGATATGATTGCTAATTATCAGGATTTTATTGGTTTGAACCATTATCATCATGATCGAGTTGATTACGGTTATACAAAAAATGTGAATAAAAAAGTGAATGATTTGGGTTGGGAATTGTATCCGGAATCGATCTATCAAGTGTTGATGATGTTGAAACGATTTAATAAACCGGTTTTTATCACCGAGAATGGATTGGCTGATGCGGTGGATAGTCGAAGAGAATGGTATTTGAGAGAATGTTTGAAATTTGTTCATAAAGCGATTGGAGAAGGAATTGACGTGAGAGGATATTTGCATTGGTCATTGATGGACAATTTTGAATGGGATTATGGTTTTTGGCCGAGATTTGGTCTAGTGGAAATTGATTATGAGACATTGGAAAGAAGACCGCGGCGATCGGCGTGGTGGTATAAAGAGGTGTGTAGTCGAAATGGATTTTGAGGTCAATTTGATGATGTGGATAAATATTTGATATAGTGAAGATATGGATCAAGAGAAAAGAAAAATTGTGGTGGAGGGAGTGGAAGGATATGAACAGGTGGATAATAGTGTGGATGGTGTGTATAACAACGCAGCCAACCAAGCACCGGTGGTTGAACGGTTTGATGACACGCAAGTATATGAATGGGATGCTTATGAGTTTGAGTATCACCCTAAAGATAAGAATTGGCGATGGGGTTTGTTGGGCGTGGTGGTGTTGTTGATGATAATATTGGCAGTAATGAAAAATTGGATGGGGATGGTGTTGGTGGTAGCCGCCGGTGGAGTGGTGTATCAGTATGCGTATAAGCAACCCAGAAAGTTGCATTATATTTTGACGAAAGATGGATTGTTGGTGGATGAAAAAGTATATGCTTTTGATCAAGTTGTGTCATTTTGGATAAGTCAGGATGGTAGTCTGAATTTGAATACAAAATGGTGGCCACCTAGATTGACGATTGAATTAAATAGTGTTGATGTGGAAAAAATGGAGTTGTTTTTAGCTCATTATGTAAAAAAAGTAAAACGAGAAGGGAACGATACTGCAGATAATGTTTCGCGTTGGTTGAAATTTTAGTGATCAGGGTCGAAGAATAAGTATTTCAATTTGGTG
Source organism: Patescibacteria group bacterium (assembly GCA_036795335.1). GTDB lineage: Bacteria > Patescibacteriota > JAHJAL01 > JAHJAL01 > JAHJAL01 > DAIREY01. Next base: position 2,487 of record DAIREY010000024.1, on the reverse strand, counting down.
AAGTATTTGTTTTTTATTTGGTTTTCATATATATTTTAAGGGTGGTTAGTTGTGCCCGTAGCTTAGCTGGATAGAGCGTCGGCTTGCGGAGCCGGAGGTCACAGGTTCGAATCCTGTCGGGCACGTTTACGTTGGAACACGATACAAGAAATAAAAATAAAAATAAATAATCAAGGGTCAATATCCAATAGCCAATATCCAATTTAAGCGCAAGAAATCCCAAATACGAGCAATATGCAAGATGCAATATTCAATTTAATCGCAAGAAATCCCAAATTCCAAATTTCAAATTTCAAACGAAGCGCAAAGGAAAAAAAGATAATTAACTAATTCTGTCATACCCGAAAAGACATGAGCGGAGCGAATATTCTTTATCGGGTATCTTATTCGCGACAAGAAAGAAATCCCAAATTTCAAATTTCAAATTTCAAACATAAAACAAGAATCAAGGATCAATATGCAATAGCCAATTAAAATCGCAAAGAAATTTCAAATTCCAAATTCCAAATTTCAAACGCTAATAATATACAAGATGCAATACGCAATATGCAACGAAATCGCAAGGTAAAAATAAATAATAACTGAAGTTGTCATACCCGAAAAGACATGAGTGGAGCGAATATTCTTTATCGGGTATCTCATCAATAACAATAAGCAAGGATCAATATCCAATAGCCAATATCCAATTTAATCGCAAGAAATTCCAAATTCCAAACGAAGTGCAGGACAAAAATGATCAATAAAAAAAGAAAGAAGCCGGAGTGTGTGTTTGCTCCGGCCAAATTATTCTATGAATGAAGATTATTTGTTTTCAATATAGCTAATGATATTGTTGGGAAAATCAGCCAATGGGGTTTCGGCAATTAATGTTTTATGAAAATAAAGCTTAACTATCTCATTTGTCACAGGTAACAATTTGAATTTGTATCGGTATTTTTTGCCTTTTTTGATTACAATTTGAAATTCCCATTCGTTTTGGTTATTAAAACTATAGGAAGTTAGTTTAATATTTATATTCTTTTTTTTCTTAATTTCTTGTTGCAGGAAGGAAGCATAAAAACTGTTTAGGTATGGGAGGTTGAACATGCAGGTTGGTTGAGGTGGAGTAGTCAAAATCGTGGTTGGTGGAGCTGATTGGTTTTTGTCTGATGGTTCAGCTATTTTTTTGGATAGAGGATTGTCAATCCACTCTTTTGGGATAACTTGTAATTCAACGAGGAAAGTTTTGGTGGTATGATACATACCGGAGAAACAAGAAAAATTTATCTTGCTGGCCAAGATAGTGATTAATTTTTTAGTTTTGGCGATACGGTCGCAGATATTTTTTTGAGAATATTCCGGTAAGGCAAGACATCCATCAAGAATACTGATTGTAGTGTGATACTCATTGATCGAGTTACTAATTAATTTTTCGTTATTATTGTGACTTAGCATTATTTCCAAAATCTTTTCCGCTTGACCAATACTGGGATCGGCGGCAGCGGTAAATATTTCGTTAATAATTTCCAGCCGATCAGTGGTGGGTATCTCCGAAAGGAGATTTTCAAAACTGTCTATATCGGCTTTAATGGAATATTGCATTAGTTTTTGAATATAATTTTCTTTGACATTGTCTGGAAGACTGATAATCATTTTTTTGTGTCCTTTCTGTTTGTTGTTAAAAGTACAATTTTTTTTATTTTATCACAAAAAATAAGACGTGATAGAATAATAATATGATGAAAAAAATGAAAATTTGGAATGAGAGCTGGTGTCAACAAATGTCATTTATTTTCTTTTTGATGTTGTGCGTGGCGATGCCTTGGGGAACACGGTTGCAATTTGAAAATCAATGGACGTGGTATGGCGGACAGTTCAATGAGTATCTGACCTATTTTGTGTATTTGTCGGCGATATTGTTGGGATTGGTGCTGTTGTTCTGGTGGTTGGATATGATGATCAAGTTTTGGCGAGATGGAGATTGGGACGACTGGACGATCAGTCCTTGGTCGGCGTTGACGATTATTTTTTTGACGTTGTTGACCGGTTGGGCTTGGTATTCGTTTTTGTGGGCACCGGTGCGTGATGTGACATTATTTCGAGCGGGGGAATTGACAGGTGTGTGGGGTATGGCAAGTTATATAGTGTTAGTAATAAAAAATGATCAATCGAGATGGACAAAGATTGTTTATGCTTTGTTGTTTGGTTTGTTGATACAAGTGGGGTGGGGTTTGGGACAATATGTTGTTCAACATGATTTCGGATGGTGGTGGTTGGGCGAAAGCATATTAGGTCCGTTGGTGGAAGGAGTGGCTAAAGTTGATGTAGGTGGTGGTAAATTGATTCGAGCATATGGCAGTTTGCCGCATGCCAATATCTATGGTTTTTATTCGTTGTCATTGCCCGCAGGCAGCTATCAGATTGCGTTTTCCTATCTGGGATTCAATACCATTATCAAACAGGTAGAACTGGATCAGGATGTGCGGGTGAATATGGAATTATCCGACG
>DAIREY010000023.1:0-11593 GCA_036795335.1 Patescibacteria group bacterium | reverse complement strand
TCTTCCGCTTTCAATCAGGTCGATGCCGAGTTGCCATTCATTTTTGTTTTGATTGAAAGCGGAAGACACATTTAAATCCATTTCTTGTTTTTTTCTAGTGATAGTCAATGAATATGGTTGATCGGCAAGGGATTGAATAGCTGTTTTGAACTGCACGATGTTGTTTATTGGCTGATTGTTCACTGCAACAATTTGATCACCGGTTTGAATAATATCATTATTGATATTGTCGGTTGGCACATCATAAACATACACTTCAGTTTTGACTTGTGAATATGGGTAATCTTGATATGGACTTTGACTGGATACCGGCATACCCAACATGAAAACAACGGAGAGAACCAAAGCGCCCAGCAGAAAATTCATTAGAACGCCAGCGGAAATAATAAAAATTTTTGTCAAAGTATTTTTACTGGCAAAAGAGCGGGGGTTATTGACGTCATCGCCATCTTCACCGTGAATTTTTACATAACCGCCAAACGGGATAAGATTGATTTGGTAATTGATGCCATCCTTGTGGTATGAATATAAATTGGGCGGAAAGCCAATGGCAAATTCGTCAACACGAACACCGGACTTGATGGCAGCCAGAAAATGTCCCAATTCGTGAACAAAAACCAATACACCTAAAATAAAAATGAACAATAAAATATTTAGCATTCAACTTAATTAATTTTTTGATATTAGATAGTTAATAATTCTGTTTCTTTGGCTTTGGCAATTTGTTCGATTTTTTCATTTGATTCGTCAACGAATTGTTGAAGCACTTTTTTGCCACGTTCGTACTCGTCTTCACCAATTTGGTCTTTGACGCTGTCCCATTTTTCCATCATGTCTTGCCGATGATTACGGATTGAGATTTTAGTTTCTTCGGCTTTGTTTTTCACAATTTTGACAAATTCTTGGCGACGTTCCTCGGTTAGTGGGGGCAATTTGATAATGATACGTTCACCATCGTTGGATGGATTTAGATTGAGATCGGAGGTGGATATGGCTTTTTCGACGCTGCTGATTGACGAACGATCCCAGGGTTGAATAAATATGGTTTGTGCATCAGGAATAGTTATGTTGGCCATTTGGCTCAAAGGAGTATTGGCACCATAATATGATACTCGTAGATTTTCTACCAGACCGGCAGAGGCGCGACCAGTGCGAATAGTGCTTAATTCGTTTTTGAGATGCTCAATTGATTCATTGATCTTGGGGTGAAATTCTTTTAGTAGTTCATCGGTACTCATAATTACTCCTATTTTTTATAATATTTCTATTTAATTTTACTATTAAATTTGGCAAGAACCAAGTTTTTGATATAAATTATTAAAATTAAATAAGACACCTGCAAAAGCAACAGGTGTCTTGAATACAGAAGATATTGCACGGTATATTATTGGCAAAATCTACCTTCCGTCCCAATTTCAAAGCGAACAAAACGAGCAATTTTCATATTTTCACCAATGACAGAAATTTGTTCAGTGAGATATTGTTCGACAGTTTTGTCACCATCTTTGATAAAAGGTTGTTTGAGCAGACAGTGTTCTTCATAATATTTAGCCAATTTGCCTTCGATGATTTTATCAACAATGTTGGCCGGTTTGCCTTCATTTTTTAGTTGTTCAGAAAATATTTCTTTTTCTTTGGCAATGATGTCCGCCGGTACTTGTTCGGGAGAAATATAAGCTGGATTGACGCCGGCAATATGAAGTGCAATGTCGTGTGTAAAGTTTTTAAATTGTTCATTTTTGGCAACAAAGTCTGTTTCACAATGAATTTCCACCATAACCCCTACTCTACCCTCGCCATGAATATAGGTTTCAATACGGCCTTGGCTGGTGGTACGTTCAGATTTTTTGGCTGCTTTGGCCAGACCTTTCTTTCTTAGTTCTTCAATAGCTTGATCAATATTGCCATTGGTATCAGCCAAGGCTTTTTTGCATTCCATTAGACCCAATCCGGTTTTTTTGCGAAGCTCGTTTACTAATTGAGCAGTGATTTCCATAAATATCCTTTTAATTAATTAAACAAATGATTTAGTTGAATTTGCTTGATGTTAACTGATTGATAGCATCGGCAATGGTTTTACAAACAATATCGATCGATTTAAATGAGTCGTCATTACCTGGTATTGGGTAATCAACCAAAGTAGGATCGCCATTGGTGTCGATTAAAGCGATGACCGGAATATTTATTTTGCGGGCTTCTAAAATAGCAGTTTTTTCATAGTGTGCATCAATAACAAACATGGCGTCAGGGATTTTTTTGAGCTCTTTAACGCCTTCATATATTTTGAGCAATTCCGAATATTCAACTTTAAATTCATTAATTTCTTTTTTGGTATAGCGATCCAAAAATTCTTTGTTTTCCAAATCTGCTCTCAGGTGATTGAGTTTTTGGATGTTTCTGGAAACAATACTAAAATTAGTTAACAAACCGCCAATCCATCGGTTAGTAATATATGGCATATTGGTGGCTTGAGCGTATTGCTTGACGATTTGTTTGGCTTGTTTTTTGGTGCCAACAAAAAGAAGATTGTGATCATTTTTGGGCAACGAAGCGATAAATTTGACTGCTTTTTCTATCTGAGATTGAGTCTTAGCCAAGTCAACAATGTGAACACTTTCTCTTTTTTGATAAATATACTTTTTCATTTTGGGATTCCAACGGGTAATTTGATGGCCAAAATGAACACCCGATTCCAATAATTTTTCCATCGACGGGATTGCAAAATGTGTGGTTTTTTCCATATTTTTTCCTTTGTTACTTCTATTTCCCGTAGGTTAAAATTGCGTTAACCCAAGGCATAAATGGGAAATATGATTGATAAATATTGTTCTTTAGTTAAAATGTTACCATATTGATCGAGTATTGAAAAGATGATTTTGATTGAGTAAGCCGCATTTTATGATAATGCGGCTTTTGTTGATTATTTTTGGCTAATTTCACTGGGGAAGATCAGATTTATCATCTGATTTTTGTTTGAGAATTCGTTTATTACATTTATATTTAATTGCTGAATAATATTATCAATAAATTGATTTGATAAAAAATCGATTTTTTGATCAGTTAAAAAATTCATTTTTAAAAACAAAATTTTGCCAATTTGCTTGGGTTCGATAGTAATCAAGTCACGATATATGTTTTGCGGAGGATTGTTTTTTATGGCCTTTAAGTAATTGTAGAGATAATGAAAGATGATTTCATTAAGAATTACTGGCGATAATTTTATTTGATAATCTTTGAGCGAATCAAAATTTATTGTCAAAGCACCAAGATTTAATTTTTGTTGCAAGGTGGTGCTGACTTTTTTAAAACATTCTTCCAATAGCACCAAATTGTCGGAGTTGGCGGCATATGTTTCATGAATAATATCGATACGATTGGATAAATTGCAGATATTGTTTTTGAGGTCATCCAGACCTCGAACAATTTCATGAACTGACGAATTATTTTCAATTTGATTTTTTATGAGGCTGATCTGTTCAACGTTGCTGCATAGATCGGAATGAAGCATTTTAATATTTTCTTCCAAAAACTTTTTGTCATCTTCTTTTTTGGAATTATATTCTTTTTCCTTATCAACGAATGAGGAAATTTTATTTTGCAAAGCGGTGTTTTGGTCAACATAGGCAAAATATTTTTCAGATAAAAATCTATAGTAGTCTTTTTTTATTTTCAAATCAATAAATTGCTTGAGAGAATTTTGGTTGTAATCATCCAAGTTGGCACATTCATTGATAAGAGACAAAAACAATTTTTCTTGACTAAAACAGGTTGAAAAAGATTGAATAAGAGCACGATATTGATGGTCGCATCCAGATCGGACCAATAAGATATTTTCGATCTGAAAATTGTGTTTTTGTTGTAATTTAATCATATGATTTAGCCAATCTTCGGCATAGATATCAATAACGATTAAATTTATTCTACCAATAGAATCTTGTTGACGATTAATGAAATTTTTAAAATTGTAAAAAAATACAAGATTAATATTGATGAGATGTTTTTTAAAGAATGACCGAAAATAACTAATAATTTTCTCCTGGCCAATAATCAGGATCGTTTGCAAATCTATAAATGTTTCAAATGGCACAACAAGCAACCTCCTTTGTTAAATTTCAGATTATTGTTTTTATCATAACTTGAACATATATTTTGGAGCAATGTTTGACAGAATGGATTTGTAATAAAGATTAATGAAAAAGTTATTCACAAGAAAAGATAATTAAGAAATTCTAAACACAAAAAATATACAAGATTCAATATGCAATAGGCAGTGAAAGCGCAAGAAATTCCAAATACAAACAATATGCAAGGATCAATATGCAATATGCAATTTAATCGCAAGAAATTCCAAATTTCAAATTTCAAACAAAAACAAGAATCAATTTTCAATATCCAATATCCAAGTGAAATCGCAAGGTGAAAATTAAACAGTAACTAGAATTGTCATACCCGAAAAGACATGAGCGAAGCGAATATTCTTTATCGGGTATCTCATTCGAAACAAGTTAATCTTAATTTTTAGTAAATATAAAAAAACAATAAGCAACTTACTTATATCCTTTGGCTTGCAAGGAAAATAATTTGGCATATGTGCTTCTGTTGGCCAACAATTCTTGGTGAGTGCCGTATTCCAACAAACAGCCATCTTTGATTACACAAATATGATCGGCGTTGCGGACGGTGGAAAAACGATGCGAGATAATAATAACAGTGCGGTTTTTTGGTAAATGATGTAATTTATCAAAAATCTTGGCTTCCGCTTGAGCATCGATCGATGATGTAGGTTCATCCAAAATAAGAATGTGCGGTTCACGATAAAACGAACGTGCTAAGGCAATTTTTTGCCATTGACCGACAGAAGGTTCAACTCCTCCGGCATATTCTTTACCAAGCATCTGTTTGTATTTTGCTTCCCAAGCTTGGATAAAAATATCTGCTTCACTTGATTTGGCAGCACCTTTCACTTTGTGCAATGAAGGACGGCGCGAGGTTCGTCCGAGCGCGATCACCTCATCGACAACAAAATGATATTTTTCATAATCTTGAAAAATTGCTCCCAATTGATAATACCAACTATCAAGATTTATTGTGCGCAAATCACGATCATTGATTAATATTTGGCCGGAAGTCGGGTCATAAAGGCGACAAAGAAGTTTGATGATGGTACTTTTTCCGGCTCCATTGATACCAACAAAAGCGATTTTTTCACCGGGTTGAATTTTTAATGAAAAATTTTTGAGAACATTTTTTTTAGTATTAGGATAACAGAACGTCACATTTTTGAACTCAATACTGGGTGTAATGTTTTTGGATAATTTTATACCCGGTTGCGGCTTGAGGATTACGTCTTGGACATCAAACAATTTAAAAACATCCGTAACGAATAAATTGTCTTCGTATTGACGAGCGATATTATAAAAAAGCATTGATAGCGACCCTCTTATTATTGAAATAGAGCTGAGCATAAAAGTAAAAGTACCGATTTGCATCCGTCCATGAATTACTTCGAAGACAAAATATACCATGGCAAATGCATACGATATTTGAGAGATAAGTGAGGCCATGTTTTGAAAATTGATTTTTATTTTGGCAAGTCTAATTTCTTCCGACTGAAAAATGTCATATAAGTCACGAATTACATCAACGAAATATTGTACATTTTGATATATTTTCATTTCCATGAGTGAATTGACCAAGCCAAAGCGCCAATAAATTTCTTGATATTTTCTTTTAACTTCGGCTTTGGCAGAATGAATATTCCATGTACTTTTGCCAGATTGCATCTCGTTGATTAAAGTGGGAATAGCACTTAGCAGAATAACAATAAACAACCACCAATTGGAATATATTAAAATACCACTAGCAGTCAGTAATTCGGCTATATTTTGCAGAATATACAGCTGACGTTCAAAAAATGATTGAATGCGCATTACGCCACTTTCATTAATTTTGTTGATCAAATCTTTATAATTCGGGTCTTCATGGATAGCAATGTCTAAACTTCCTAACCTGGCAATAATGTCGATCTGAAATTTTCTTTCTTCATAGAACCACAACAGACGACCGAGATAGAAATTGTAGTTATTGAGAACGGGCGTGACAACTTCAACTAATACCAGTAGAGTCAAGAGAAGATAGAAATTATAGTCAGCCGCCAAACCGCCGACGATTTGCACAATTTTATTTAAAAATAACGCATTTATCCCCGATTCAGCAAAAGGAAGAAACGATAAACAAATTGAAATAATAGACGTAAATAGCAATAACCATTTCTGTTCTTGCCAGATAATGAGAAAAATTCTCCATCCGTTTCGAAATATGGTTTTAATTTCGGAAAAATTTTTGTTTTTTAATATTTGTTTAAACATAATAGAGAATAAAAAAATAAGGTACATTTGTATTATACCTTAGTAAAAAAATGGACCGTGTCGGAGTCGAACCGACGACCCCCTGCTTGCAAAGCAGGTGCTCTAGCCAGCTGAGCTAACGGCCCTTATTAAAATTATTAATTAAACCAAACTAATGCTTGCGGAGTCATCCAGCCAAACAATCCTTCCAAGACTCGATCCCAAGTACCGGTCACATAGATTAATCCACAAAACATAAGTAATCCGCCAAACAAACGCAAGAAAGCATAGGTACCGGTGGGGCCAAATATTCTTTCAGCAAAACCGATGCGGCCAACCCATCGAACCAATGGATCGGTCTTAATCAATAAACCCAGTCCAACGGCCTCAAATAATAGAAAGACGACTAATTTTTGAATAAACATTTGTTTTGTTGAAAAAATATATACCGAAATTTATTGTAATGGATAGACGGTAATTTGTGAATATCATTATTGAACAGATGCGGTATAAATCCGCATCTGTTCAATAATTTGATAATTATTGCAATTCAACAGTAGCGCCAGCCTCTTCAAGAGTGGCTTTCATTTTTTCAGCATCTTCTTTGGATACTTTTTCTTTGACAACTTTTGGTGCACTATCGACAACTTCTTTGGCTTCTTTCAATCCCAAATCAGGGTTGCAAGTGCGAACAGCTTTGATGACATTGATTTTATTGGCACCAGCAGCTTTCAAAAGAACATTGTATTCAGATTTTTCTTCAGCGGCAGCAGCGTCAGCACCACCAGCAACTGGTCCGCCCATCATCATCATTGGCGCAGCAGCTGATACATTAAATTTTTCTTCTAAAACTTTAACTAATTCAGATAATTCCAAAACAGTCATTTTTTCAACGCTTTCCAATACTTTTTTGGCGTTATCCGATAATTTGGATGTATCAATTTCTTTTTTTTCTTCGTCAGCCATTTTGACTCCTATTGTATAAATTAAAAAAATATTAAATATTAGGCAGCAGATTCCTGCTTATCTCCAATTGCCTTGATTACTTGAACAAAGTTGCGCATGGTACCGGCTAAGCCGTTGACAAATCCGGATATTGGCGCATTCAAGCCTCGAACAAAACGAGAATATAATTCTTCTTTGGAAGGCATAGTGGCCAAGCTGATTACTTGGTCATAATCAAGATATTTTCCTTCGTAAACTCCTCCAATAATTTGAACATGCTCGGATTGTTTGGCAAAATCGTAGATTTCTTTAGCGCCGGAAATTTCATCATTAAAACTATAGACGGTATTGATTGCTCCATTAAATGAGGCGTCAGCAGGAGCTTCGATATTGATTTCTTTCAAGGCGATTTGCAACAGTGTTTTTTTGGTGACCTCGTATTTTGATTGCTTATCAAATAATTTTTTGCGCAAAGAAACCATTTCTTCGGCGTTGATACCTTTGTTGATAGTAAAAATAACCGATTTAGATTTGGCTAAATTTTCTTTGATACCGGTTAAGATATCTTGTTTTTGTTGTTTTGTCTTTGCCATATTGTGTAATGATCCTTAAAAAAATAATTCAATCGACCAAAAAATAAAAACCTCGTCCCAGACAAAACGAAGTAAAAACTACTGATTAAACTGATGAAAAGTTTTTCCTCGGCTGGCCATTTTAAGACATAATAAGTCGCCAACTGTCTTGGGAATTTGATTTGTTATGTATATGTTAACAATAATTATTTTTTTTGTCAAAAAAAATTGCCCAGACGGGCAGTTTTAATTTTTATACAAACGACAATAATGGATCGGAAAACAGATCGATTTCCGATAGATTGTTTTGGTCATAGCAATGACGGCACAGGGCGATATATCGTGCTGTGGGGTCGTATGATCCTTTTTTATTTTGGGATATTTTTTGACTGTGGCAGGCATTGTCTTCATGACAACAATTACAAATGGCTTTCAATTTGACCACTTGATCAGAAGTAGCCATCAATAACGAAGTGGTCAAAAATGGTTCACGTTTAAAATTTTGATCCAAACCGTAGATGAAAAAATTTATACCTTTTTTTAAAAGTTGAATGATTTGTTGACAAGAGCTTTGAATTTCCAATTGATTGGCAGTGCAAAAATCTTGATTAAAATTCAAAAACTGAACTTCGTCAATCAATATATATTCATATTGTTGATATTTTTTTATATGACTAACAATTTCAGCAAGTGTATTCGGTCGAAGATTCGGTGCTCGTTGACGATCATGTCGATCACTGATAATTGGGTTGCGCGCATCAAGACATGGCTTGACTAAACAGATTTTATTTTCGCATTTTTCTTTATCATTTTGATATTCTTCGCACAGGTTATCGTAGTCTTCAATCAAACTAGTAGTCTTATCTGAATACATCGGTCCGGTAATAACTTTTAGCATGCCTTGGAAATTTTGGACACTGTTTGTTTTGTATGTTTTATCAGCAATGCCCATTGCCAAGGAAGAAAACATGCTAGGCACATCATCGATAATATCACGACCAAAAAATAAAATTTGTGAATCATAAGTAGCAGTGACTTCATTAAAAATATCAAAACCAACCTGTAGCTCAGGATAAAACCGATTGGCGGATATCTTGTCAGTTTGATTAATGACAATCAAATCATATTTGTCTTGGGATATTACTTTAATAATTTCTCCAAGATCAGATACAAAAAATGGAGTAATGTTGTCATGCTGTTCGAGCTGACAATTGAATGTGACAATTTTTTTTCGTAAAAAAATGTATCTTTGAATATATTTTTTAATAATACTGCAGTGATTGGCGCTATTGCCAAAATAACCACGGATATTATTCGCCTGGACCTTGATCGGAAAATATCTTGTCATTATTGATCCATCCCTTCTTTTTTTAAAAATGCACAATTGTTTTTATTTTATCAAACAAAGGAATCTTGTGAAATAAAAAAATAACCCTTCTGTTGGAAAGGTTAGAGTGAATAATGTTTTATAATTTTTCTGATATTTTTTTGGGCGATTGAATTTTGTAGGTTTTCTTGTGCTTCCCACGGATGGTCAATCTTAAACCAATGATTTAAATACGTAGGGAAGTTGTAATTTATTATTTGCAAAACTATTTGCAATCGTAAAAGATCGTCGGCAACTTTGGATATAGAAAAATTTGGATGGCACAAAATAATTTCAATTTTTTGGCGTATAGCGGGGAGGATGTGCAGTAGGATTGTCGTCGGTTGACAATGGCAAGACAGACAAAATCGAGATAATAAATTAGTTTTGATAAAATTGAAATTGATTTTGATTAGATCTTGATAGTTGGCAGTAGTAAAACGGCGGTTGGTCGAGGATGTGATAAAATTAACAATATCTTCCAGCAATAGATTTAATTCAATTTGACTGGAACATTGACGAAATATTTTTTCTAACCGTTGATCGGATAGAAAAATATTTACATAGCGACGTTTGACAAAATTAAAATTCGCATGCTTCAAAAAACATTCAAACGTTTTGTCTTGCACAATCTGTGCAAAAATTTCATAGTATGACAAATCATCACTTCCTTTATTTTTTTTTGTTAAGTTGCAGTTTAATTATATGTATTATTGCACGACAATGCAATGCTGAAGCCAAAAAGCGGGTAGCTGAATTACCCGCTCGATGACACAAGATAATAAACTTTTCTTACAAAATCAAACTATTAACTCTTTCCAAACTATTTTCGTCAACAATTACTATTTCGTCTTGACCGATAATATACAAATAATTGTTGATAAATAGCGCTCTTTGAGCAGAAATACTGCTAATGGTTTTGCTTAACGAAAGAGTATTGTCGGCATAGCTAAAAATATATCCACCGGCTGAACCGGGAATGAAGAATAATTGATTTTTTTCGTCTTGCATAAAGGCGTGATGAGTATTCAGCACATCCGACCAATATTCAGTGAGCGAATATTTGGCAACTTCTTTGGGTTGAGCAGGGTTACTGACATCAAACAAGGATAATTTGACATTGCTATCCTCACGACCTATCCCCAAAATAAGATTGTCTGATAAGGGGTGCAGATATGAAGAATAGCCGGGAATTTTTAACTCCCCTACTCGACGTGGTTTGGCGGTGTCTGATAAATCGAGAACATAAAATGGATCGGTTTCTTTAAAAGTAACAACGTAGCCTTTGTCGCCAATAAATCGAACGGAATAGATCCTCTCTCCTTGTCCTAAGTCCAAAACCGAGCCGGTGATATTGAGTTTGTTGTCCAAAACATAGACATCATTGACAGACTCTGATGACGGTAAAGAGAACATCGACATAGCCCAGTTTTGATCGGTGGTGGTGGCAACACGTAGAGCATCGTCAGCTTCATCAAGTGAAAACTGATTTAATAATGTACCGGGAATGGAACCGGTGGCCACGACAGAAAAATCAGCAATGCTTATTTTGTTGATAACGGTGGACGACAATTCACGTTTGTGTTTGGCGATAAAATCAGAGACGGCGTTGTTTAAATCATTGTTAAATTTCAGACGATCATCTTGACCGAGAGTGGCGGTATATTGAGATAAAATAGTTTCCATTTCCAACATTTTGGCGGCGCGAGATAAGTCGTAACTATTGAGACGATTGATTTTATAAGAAAAATCACTGGAGAAAATTTGATCATGCTCAGTCAAAAATTGGTTGAATAATTGGATATAGTCTCCGGACTGACTATAGCCAATATATATATTGTCTGGTGACATATAAAGAGTTGAATCATAAGAGCCCAAGAAAGATATTTGGTTGGCAATTTTTCCGGAAGCCGGGTCGATTTGCATAACTGTGTACGTGGAATCGATGTCAATCGATTCAGATGGATGATAGATGTCGGTGCAAGAGATACTGATTTCTTGTTGTCCATTGGTCAGAAGCGGTATAGGGCAAGAAGGTTGTGAATAAATACCAGTTGAGGTGATTAGATATAATTTGTCGTTTAATAAACGTGATTGATAAATCTGAGTGGAGTTGTCGGTCTTAATGTCCCATACTTTTTGAGGTTGATCCGGTTTGGAAATATCATAAGCAGAGATAGTACTGTAGCCAATTATCATCAGATATTTGCCAGCCAAAAGTAAATCGCCAGTTTCTTCAATTGACGATAACTGAGATATTTTGTCGACCGGCAAGGCATTAATCGAAAGCGTAGCAGAGGGAGAGGCGGTGGATGGCATATATTCGTCATCGTATGAAGTTTTCATGAAATCATAGTAATAGG
>DAIREY010000097.1:0-2344 GCA_036795335.1 Patescibacteria group bacterium | reverse complement strand
ACGGTGCTGAGTTTCAAGAACGAGAAGCATGGGATTTGTTGGGAATTAAATTTGGTGGTGTAATATGGACTACTTTGAAATTCTTTTATCTGTAGTCGAGTATGCAATAATACTGTTTTGATAATTTTGGAAAAGATAATGTCGGTTGGCTGTTGTGTTTGGTTTTGAAGGAATGACTTAGTAAATTTGAATATCCATGGGTTGCCGAGTGCACCACGACCGATCATAATGCCATGGGGTGTGTAATTGGCAATTCGGTCTAGAGCAATGGTGGGATTGACAATATCGCCACTGCCAATAACTGGAATACGAATACCGGAAGCAATTTTTTTAATATGGTTCCAATCGGCTAGGCCGCGGTATTGCTGTTTGACGGTGCGGCCATGGATAATGAGACAGTCAATGCCGGATTGCTCAACGATGTTTTGATAATAAGCTGGTGGAAGAATTTCGTCATAACCAATTCTGGTTTTTAATGATACGGGGATTTTGACTGCTTGTTTGATGCGATAAAGAATATCGATCAATTTTTCCGGTTCAAGCAACAATTGGCCGCCGTTACCGGATGCTATCATGTTGCGCGCTGGACAACCGCAATTAAAGTCGATAGCGTCGGCGCCAATATTAGCTGCATAGCGAGCTGCATTGATTGTTTCAGAAACAGTGCTGCCAAAGATTTGCACAATAATCGGTTTTTCCGATGGTAGAAAATTAGTTTTGTGTTCGGTTTTTTTATTTTCATATTTTATGCCCATAGAGCTGACCATTTCAGAAAAAACAACATCAGCGCCAAATTTTTTGAAAATTTGGCGCTGGGCACTATTGGTAATGCCATGCATAGGTGCGGAGCATATGATCGGGGCAGATTGTTGCCAAGAAAACATAAACAATATTTATGAACAATAAATAGTACAATGGCAAGCACTATTTATTTTGGTTTAAGAATTTTTTATAAAATTATTTTTTGCGAATTTGTGGACCCAGAACAGTGTCTTCTATTTCAAAACCTGTTTGTTCAATTTCTTTTCTCAATTTGTCGGCGGTGGAAAAATCTTTTTCCAATCGTGCTTTTTCTCGGTCGGTAGCAATTTTTTGAATTTTTTTGGGAATTTTTTCTGATTTTATAAACAGAACACCAAGAATCTGATCAAATTCATGTAATAGTTCAAGCGTTTTGGTGGCGGCTCTTTTGCCGATTTTGTCTTCTTGCACTAGAATATTGATCTTTTTGGTCAGATTGTGAACGATAGAAAGAGCTTTGGGGGTATTTAGATCGTCTTCGATGGCTTCGTGAAATAAGTCATGGGAAGAAGTAAAAAGACTTTCATAACTATTGGCGGGGATATGCGGTTTTTCCGTGTGTACTTTTTCAAGACGAGCAGTAAATTTATCAAAGTTTTTTAAAACATTGTGAGCGGCTTGAATGCTGTCCCAAGTAAAATTTAATTTGGAACGATAATGACTTTGAATATATAGATATCGCAGATCGCGTGGAGTAAATTTTTGATCAACAATGTCTTGTAAAATATAAAAGTTATGATCACGTTTGGACATTTTTTGACCATTAACTAGTACATGCTCGTTGTGGAGCCAATAATTGACGAATTTGTGACCGGTGTAGCATTCTGATTGAGCAATTTCATTTTCATGATGAGGAAAAATATTATCGACTGCGCCGGTGTGAATGTCAATATGTGTACCAAGGTATTTCATGCTCATTGCCGAGCATTCGATGTGCCAGCCTGGTCTTCCTTCGCCGAAAGGTGATTTCCAAAATACATCGCCGTCTTCCGGTGTGCGACTTTTCCATAAAACAAAATCGGCAGCTTGGTCTTTGTCATATTCTTGATGATTAATGCGAAAACCAATTTTTATCCCGCTTTTATCAATTTTGGACAATTTACCATAATCGGGAAATTTGACAATAGAAAAATAAACAGAACCGTCTTCTCCTTGATAAGCGATTTTTTTGTCCAATAGATCTTGGATGATTTTAATCATGTCTTTAATGTGGTCGGTGGCGTTGGCGATTTTGGTGGGAGGAGTGATATTGAGTGCTAAAATATTTTGCATGAATTCTTTGGTGTAAGCAGAAGTGAAGTCTTTGAGACTAACATGATTTTCTTGACTGGCTTTGATGGTTTTGTCGTCAACATCGGTGATGTTCATGACGTGTTTGACTTTGAATTGATGAAAGTCAAAATATTTTCTTAATATATCCACCCAAGTGTAAGCGCGCAAGTTACCAATATGCGGATGGTTGTAGACGGTTGGGCCACAAGTGTACATGGCAACAGGATACAATCTTTGTCCCCTTGCTGCGGCAGTTATTACAGCTTTTCTG
>DAIREY010000096.1:0-2378 GCA_036795335.1 Patescibacteria group bacterium | reverse complement strand
ATGGGCAGGCCGCCGAAATTCCAGGTCCGGCTGGCGGCACCAGTGAGATCGCCGTCATTTCCTTGGGTGGCATTGTCGTATCCAAATCTCTTCGCATCGCCGGTGATGAACTCAATCAAGACATCATTAACTATGCTCGTGACAAATACAATTTATTACTGGGCGAACGAACGGCAGAGGAAATAAAAATTCAGATTGGTTCGGCTTTCCCTATGAACGATGAGCAATCGATGATTATGCGTGGTCGTGATTTAGTTTCCGGCTTGCCAAAAGCAATCAAAGTGACTGACAAAGAAATACGCGAGGCTTTGACCAGATCTATCATTAATATTGTTGATGCAGTAAAATACATCATCGAAGAAACTCCGCCGGAATTGTTGGCAGATATTATGGAAAGAGGTATTTGGCTGGCCGGTGGTGGTGCCTTGTTGCATGGTTTGGATCAACTAATCACCAAAGTCACTCTCATACCTACTTATATCGTTGACGATCCGCTCACCGCTGTTTCTCGTGGTACGGGCTATGTTCTCGATGAACTGGAGTCATTAAAACCGGTTCTGATCGACACCAATATTAGTCCCACGTTATAGTCAAAATAAATATGAGAAAAATTCCTCAACCAATTGACAAACCTCTATCAAGACGACAAAATATATTTTATTTTGTTATTATTTTATTTACTGTTATAATTATAATTCTTTTTAATCAACCGATTATCAATCTTTTCAATAATACATTTTCATTCGTCAATCAGCCATATTCAACTATTTTTCGTGGTATCATTCAAGTTGTTGATAATCTACAAAAAATAAATGAACTATATTCCGAAAACAATCAATTGAAAGAGGAAAATATTAAATTGACTCAGCAGAATATTGATTTACAACAACTTAATACCGAAAACGCTCAACTAAAAACTATTATCAATTATTACGACAACAATCCGGAAGAAAAATTTGTCACTGCCAAGATTTACGCTCGTGATCCACTCAATATCTCTGATACCATTTCCATTAACAAAGGAGCCAAAGATTCAATTTCTGTTAATAATCACGTTTCGTATGACGGGGTATACATAGGTCAAGTAGTTGAAACCAATGATCACTCTTCCAAAATACGTCTTATTACTGATCCGGCTCAAGCCATTGTTTGCCAAATACCATCCATCAATGTGAGCGGTATTACTACTGGACAAATCGGTTACGGCTTAATTATGGATGACATCCCTCCCGATGCCAACCTCAAAGTTGGACAAATTGTCACCACTTCTTCGATTGATAACAATTTGCCGTCAAATTTGTTAGTCGGAGAAATAACGGAAATAAAGAAAAGCGATCAACAGATATTTCAGCAAGCTTATATCAAGCCTTATTTCAATATCTATGATCTAAAATTTGTCTCTGTTTATACTCCATGAACAAAATTTCACTTTCGTCAAAATTAACTGCCGATCGATTTGTATCATCAAAATATGGCCAATATTTGCAAAATCTGAATATTCACACCATCCTTGATTTGCTAAACTATTATCCGTATCGATACGAAGATTATTCGCACGCAATTTCAATCAATCAAATTACTGCTGATCACCATTTCCATCTCAAGGCTACCGTTGTCCAAGTCAGTACTCATCAATCATTTCGTAAACGCATCAATATGACTACCGTTACCGTTGAAGATAGCACCGGTACAATCAAATTTGTTTGGTTTAATAACCGATATATCAATAAATATCTAAAAAAAGGACAAGAATATATTTTTTTTGTCAAAGCCAGACAAGACAAATATGGCTTATCGATTACCAATCCGCTTTTTTATTTGGCTCATTCCGCTCCGCCACATTTTATTATTCCTATTTACTCCGAAACAAAAGCCATTAAATCGTCATGGTTCTCCGCCAAAGTTGCCAAAATAATTTCCCTGGCGGACGAAATCATCGATACGCTTCCTTCTGAAATCATTTCTCAAAATAAATTAATCAGCCTATCATTGGCTATCAAGCAGATCCATCAGCCATCTTCGGCAAAACAAATAAAGCAAGCCATTCAACGCCTTGCTTTCAACGAAATATTTTTTCTTCAACTCAAAAACTTTTATCATCATCAACTGCAATCGCAACAAGCAGCCTATCCTATTGAACAGAATATTGATTATATTAAAAATGTCATAACTAAGCTTCCGTACCAACTTACAAATTATCAAAAAAAAGCTCTATGGGAGATTATCCAGGATTTGTCGTCAAACAAACCCACCAATCGCTTGCTGGAAGGAGATGTTGGTTCCGGTAAAACCATTGTTGCGCTTATAGCTTGTCTCTTGGTCGCTTCTCAAGACAAACAAGCCGTTATTATCGCTCCAACCGAAATTCTAGCCATTCA
>DAIREY010000095.1:0-2383 GCA_036795335.1 Patescibacteria group bacterium | reverse complement strand
GATGAATGTAAAATATATATTAGTGAATTATCCAGAAAGCGGCACACATTATGTTGATTACGAGAATACCGGTCGGTTTGAAAAATACGAATTGGCGGCCGAGTTTGCCGATGGCGGTTTTAAAATGTTCAAAGTGCCGGAAAGCAGTCTGTCATTGTTGAGCATTGTGAATACACAAGATAAAAATTATTCCATCCAAATTACTGATAAAAAAGATACGGCCAGCATCAAGAAATTTGCGGAGATGGTACGCCAAGCAGATGTGAACGATGTACATTATCAAATTGTATCCCCCAGCCATTATGAAATTGGGGCTGATAATTTAGATATTAATGATCGACTTATTTTTAAGATGAATTATGATCCGCGATGGCGGGCCGTTGACCAAAACGGTCATGTGTTGACCATTGAGAAAGTAGGTCCAAACTTCATGATGATTAATCCCGACGCAAGCGGATCGATACACATTTCTTTATCGGCCGGCCGCACCTGGACAGAATATTTGGGATTGGCCATCACTATTATGACCATGATAATTGGCGGCATGTGGATCTGGCATCGCCGTCGCCGTTTTATCGATTAATAAATTTATATTTTAAAAATAATAAAAAAATAAAAATGACTACCAAAATCAAAAAACAAACAAAAAAACGTCCCGTTCGCAGCGGAAAAGCTAAATCTTCCAAAAGCAAATTGGATCACATTCATACCGCTATTACCGGCGATTATTATGATGAATCAATTGCCAATCACCCGATCAAACGTGTGTATCATCAAGCTCGCTTTCGCCGCATCGGCCGCATGATCGATGGTATTCAAGGCAAACTATTGGACATTGGCTGCGCCGGCGGTACTTTTACCAATGAATTATCCAAATGTTGCGACGCACAGATCACAGCAGTTGATATTTCCCCTGATGCCGTCGCTTACGCCAAAACCAAATATCCGCATATTCGTTTTCAAGTCTATGATGCCGACGACAGTCATTTGCCATTTGCGGATAATAGTTTTGACACCGTCACTATTTTGGAAACACTAGAGCATGTTTTGAATCCGGTGGAAGTGTTGCAAGAAATGAAAAGAATCGTCAAAAAAGACGGGCAAGTGATTGTGCTTGTTCCGGCCGAAAATTGGTATTTTCGTCTCGGTTGGGCGGTTTGGACCAAGTTGCCTGGCAATCTGGGCGGAGGAGTGTGGGATGATTCGCATGTACAAAGATTTGATGGTTATAAATTGCGAAACCTGATGGAATTTATCGGATATGAAATATTGGAAGAAACTTGGTTCAATTGCGGCTTGCTTCTAGCTATCAAAGCTCGCCCCAAATGTCCAAATATAAATTATTAATAAAAATTATTTGGCAATTTTTTGGAAAGAAAACAAACATGAAAACAAAATTTACCTCATTTTATTTAATTATTGATCTGCTGTTAATAGCTGCCATCACTATATATATAAGTTTCGCAGCCGGTCTTTGGAATGGTTATCCCATAGGCACCGATGCTTATGCCCATCTTTCCAAACTGCAATTTATGTTTGATGCTTGGCCACATTTCGAATGGAATAGTTTGTGGGCAAACGGAATGCCGATGTTTTTGTGGTATAGCATCGTACCATATTTGATTATGCTGGTTGGTAAATTTGTGTTTGGGTCATTGGAATTGTCCATGCAAATCTGTGCAGTAGCGGCAATTTTGCTAATGGCTGTTAGTATTTTCTTGATTGTACATCATGCCTCACGCAGTCGATTGGCAAGTTGGTTGTCTGCATTGATTTTATTGTCCATGCCGGCTTTGTGGGGAAGAATTGCGATGGGAGAAATACCTCGTTTGTTGGCGACCGCATTTTTACCCCTGGCTTGGTATATGGTGATACGATATTTGTCGAGCAAAAAACCTTCTTACATATTACATTTTTGCACTATCATTGTTGTCGCTTTGAGTCTGTCCGGCCATTATATTATGACCGGTCTGACCGTAGTATCTCTGCTGTTAATAATTTTAATTTATGTTGATTACCGACAAATATGGTCTTACCTGGTAAAATTGATACTACCGGCTTTGTTGCTGGCGGCATTCACTTTGCTACCATTTTTGACTACTTCGGGGTTGAAACAAGTATATGGTACGGGTTTATTTGGCGGCGACACAATTCAACCTTTTACTAATTTTGGTAAATTACTTTTTTCTTCCTTTCCGCTCAACAGTCGATTGGATTGGATAAACGCCGACTATGGCAATAGCCTGCATTGGCTCGTTTTGCCATTGTTTATACTTTTCATATTTTTATCTCTGCACCGTCGGGATAAATATGACAAGGATCATCACGAGTACGCCGAATGGCGAGTGATTAAATCGTTTTTGTATCTATCCGGCTTATTTGT
>DAIREY010000094.1:0-2434 GCA_036795335.1 Patescibacteria group bacterium | reverse complement strand
TTCGGGTATGACAATTCTAGTTACTGTTTAATTTTCACCTTGCGATTTCACTTGGTTATTGGATATTGATCCTTGTTTTCTGTCTGAAATTTCTTGCGCTTTTAATTGGATATTGCATATTGATCCTTGATCCTTTGCGATTTGTTGTGTATTGCATCTTACATATTGTCACGGATTAGATACCCGATAAAGAATATTCGCTCCGCTCATGTTTTTTCGGGTATGACAATTCTAGTTACTGTTTAATTTTCACCTTGCGATTTCACTTGGATATTGGATATTGAAAATTGATTCTTGTTTTTGTTAGGAATTTGAAATTTCTTGCGATTTCAATTGGTTATTGGATATTGATCCTTGCATATTGTTCAAAAACTATGTCTTGATAAAATCATAAAAATCTGATAAGATTTTTATGATTATCTTAAGAAAATTTATTGTTAATTATCACGGCATGATCGACAAAATAATTATTAAGGGAGCGCGCGAACACAATTTACAAAATATCGATTTGGAAATCCCCAAAAACAAAATGGTGGTTATCACCGGTATTTCCGGCTCGGGCAAATCATCGTTAGCTTTTGACACTATTTACGCCGAAGGGCAAAGACGCTACGTCGAATCTCTATCGGCCTATGCCCGCCAATTTTTGGGAATCATGGAAAAGCCTGATTTCGATAAAATCGAAGGTTTGTCACCGGCCATCTCCATCGATCAAAAATCCGCTTCTTCCAACCCTCGCTCCACAGTCGGCACCGTTACCGAAATATATGATTATCTACGTTTGTTATTTGCTCGCGTCGGCATTCCGCATTGTCCGAAATGTCACAAACCCATTTCATCTCAAACTATTGGTCAAATTGCCGACCAGATAGAAAGCCATCAAAGTCAAACCAAAATTATTTTGCTTGCCCCGCTGATTGTTGCTCAAAAAGGTGAACACAAAAACACTCTGGCCGAAATAAAAAAAGCCGGTTTCGCTCGTGTTCGAGTTGATGGCACCATCTATGAAATAAATGAAAATATCATTCTTGATAAGCAAAAAAAACATACCATTGAAATAGTTGTTGATCGTCTGGTGATTGATAAAAAAGACAACGATTTTCGTTCACGTCTGATCGAATCCTTAGAAACTGCTATCAATTACGGCAATGGCGTTGTCAACGTTTTGCAACCCGACACCGATGTCGTCGAATCATATTCCGAAAAATTTGCTTGTCCCGATTGCGGTATCAACCTGCCGGAAATCAATCCGCGTATTTTTTCTTTTAACAATCCACAAGGCGCTTGTCCCGGTTGCAGCGGACTTGGCAGCCGTCTGGAAATTGATCAGGATTTATTATTTCCCAACCCTCGTCTTACCATTGCTGAAGGTGGTATCGGTCCCTGGAGCAAAACTTCCGGTCGTCAAAATTGGCACATGCGCATTCTTGATGCCATGGCCAAAGCCAATGGTTTTGATTTGAACACACCCATCGAAAAGATCAAACCGGCCGAAATGCAGTTGATTTTGTATGGTACCGGTGATCAGACCTATACGGTCACCAATCCCTCACCATATGGAAAAATCAAAGAATACGAAACCACTTTTGAAGGATTAATTCCATCATTAATGCGCATGCATCGGGAAAGCACCAGTGATTATGTTCGCTCCGATATTGAGAAATATATGAATGAAAAAATATGTCCGGATTGCAACGGCAAACGTCTGCGCATCGAATCACTGGCCGTCACTATCGATGACAAAAATATCATCGATGTCACACAGATGAATGTGCACGAACTGGTCAAATTTTTTCCCAAACTTAAATTTCCGGACGACAAGCTGATTATTGCCAAACCGATTATCAAAGAAATAGGGGAGAGGTTGGGATTTTTGGAAAATGTCGGCTTGGGTTATCTGACCTTGCATCGTTCCGCCAACACTCTTTCCGGTGGTGAAGCACAACGTATCCGTCTAGCTACCCAGATTGGCTCAATGCTCACCGGTGTGATGTATATTCTTGATGAACCATCAATTGGCTTGCACCAACGTGACAATACCAAATTGATTGAATCACTCAAAAACCTACGTGACATCGGCAATAGCGTCATCGTGGTTGAGCATGATGAAGAGACCATGCTGGCCGCCGACTATCTGGTGGATATTGGTCCCGGCGCCGGTAAACACGGCGGTCAACTTATGTCGCATGGCACTCCGGAAAAAGTTCGCAAAGACAAAAATTCTTTGACCGGCCAGTATTTATCCGGCCAAAAGAAGATAGAAATTCCGTCCGGTCGCCGTAAACCAACCGGTAAATATTTGGAAATCATTGGTGCCACCGAACACAATCTAAAAAACGTTGATTTAAAAATACCTTTGGGACAATTTGTTTGCGTGACTGGAGTGTCCGGTTCGGGCAAATCCACTCTCATTCACAAAATACTTGCCAAGGCT
>DAIREY010000093.1:0-2450 GCA_036795335.1 Patescibacteria group bacterium | reverse complement strand
TTGTCATACCCGAAAAGACATGAGCGAAGCGAATATTCTTTATCGGGTATCTCATACGTAACAATATACAAGGATCAATAGCCAATAATCAATTTAAGCGAAAGAAACCTCAAATTCCAAACTAAGACAATAATCAAGAAACAATATCTTGATCAAAAGATATTTTAGAATAGGCAATTTGTAACACACAAGATACAATAAATTTGATGTGATTTTTTTACATATCTATTTTGCATATTATGAAAATAATGATGATTGGCGATATTGTTGCTCGACCTGGTCGAAATTTGATAATAGATCAATTAAAGAATTATCGGCAAAAACACAATATTGACTGGGTGATTGCCAACGGAGAAAACTTGGCGGGAGGAATCGGCATTACCAAAAAAACAATGACCGATATGTTGGAGGCCGGGGTAGATGTCATTACTTCCGGTAATCATATATTCAAAAAAGAAGAGGCGCAAGAAATTTTGAATAACAAAAAAAGCAAGGTCTTACGGCCGGCAAATTATCCGCCGTCAGTGCCGGGAGCAGGCTGGAAATTGTTCGAGAATGATTTGGGACATAGAATCGTGGTGATTAATTTGATCGGTCGAGTTTTTTTTCGCGAAAACTTTGATTGTCCTTTCCGCACAGTTGATCAAATTTTGAAAAATGAAATGAAATCGGAAGGAATAGAACTAAACCAAATTGATGCGATAGTAGTTGATTTTCATGCAGAGGCAACCGGCGAGAAGATGGCTCTGGCCAATTATCTGGATGGTCGAGTTAGTGTGCTGGCCGGAACGCACACGCACGTGGCAACAGCTGATGAAAAAATTTTGCCAAATGGAACGGCCTATGTGTCCGACTTGGGGATGGCGGGATTGGTTGATTCTAACTTGGGAGTTGACAAAAATGCGGTGATAAGTCAATTCTTAACTCAACTTCCAAAAAAATTTGTGTGGAAAACTTTGGGGCCGGCAAAAGCCACCGGCGTAGTGTTAAATTTGAAAAGAGGCTCTATTAAGCCACTTTCAATTAAGAGATTTTTTCTGCAAAATGACTATTAAGTCCAGTGTTTGACAATGGCTAATTGGTGCGGTTATTATGACCTTGATGTTATTTATTTTATTTATTTTTTTTAAGGAGGTGAGTGTGAACAAACAAGAACTCATCGAAGTAATTGCCAAGAAAACCGGGCTATCAAAAAGAAATGTTGGTTTGGTAGCAAACGAAATGATTGCTGAAATTACCGGTCAATTGCAAAAGGGCAAAAAAGTAGTTATGGCTGGTTTTGGAACTTTTATGACCAGCAAAAGAGCAGCTAGACAAGGTGTAAACCCACAAAATCCATCACAACCAATCAAGATTCCTGCTTCTAACGTAGCTAAATTCCGCCCAGGCAAAACATTGAAACAGGCAGTTAAGAAATAGTTTTTCGCACTTACGAAAAAAATATCGCAAAAAAATTCCTTGGACGAGGGATTTTTTTGTTGGTAAATAATGCACTATCGAAGCGGGCGACGAATAAGTTATAATTATGGTGAGAAGAGTAGAGATTTAATATTTTTACAATAAAATGAAAATAAAAAGGAACCAAAATAGACAAACCGTATTGGATATTTCCAGCTGGACAATAATAAAAATTATCATTATCTGCGCGTTGGCGGTATTGTTATACTACATCCGCAGCGTGTTGTATCTGATGTTTATTGTGACAATTATCGTGGCCGCTTTGAGTCCATCAGTGGAATGGCTGCAAAAGAAAAAAGTGCCACGACTGATGGCTGTTTTGATAGTATTCGCCGCTATTATTTTGGTCATTATTTTTGGCGCTTATATAGTGGTACCACCACTATTGGGACAGCTGGAACAATTTGCCACCGAGTTTCCAAAAAGGCTGAATGAATATCTACAAGACGAAAATACGCGCTTTAATTTTTTACAAATAAAAGACCAACTGATCGAGGCTGGCTTGATCGACAATCTGGGCAAAACCTTGGAAATAGCTTATTCACAGCTGAGTAATGTTTCATCAATTTTGATCAATCAAACATTCAACTTCATTGGTTATATTGTTTCTTTTGTATCATTGATTTTTTTGACTTTTTATTTTTTATTAGAAGAAGAAGCTTTGAGAAGTTTTTTGATGTCAATTTTACCGCACAAAAAGCAAATTTCAGTTTTTAATATTATCCAAAAAACCAATAAGAAAACAGGGTTATGGTTGAGAGGACAACTGATGGTAGTAACAGCAATCGGTTTGATGACCTATATCGGACTTTCCATTTTGGGAGTGAAATTTCCATTGGTAATGGCGATTATTGCCGGTGTAGCCAGTATAGTACCAATGGTTGGACCGATAGCCGGCGCCACTCCCGCAGTATTGGTCGGTATGACACAATCAGTCTGGGTAGCAGTGGGTGTCATACTCATGGCAATATTAATCCAACAAATTGAAGGGC
>DAIREY010000092.1:0-2487 GCA_036795335.1 Patescibacteria group bacterium | reverse complement strand
GGACTCGTCCTTGTTGCTTCAAGTCAAACAGAAAACCTGTCTATCTTTGTGCTTAGCTCGGACGGTCCTTCTTTTATCCCACAAATTTTTCCATTGCACTACGACAATTTGCGGGAACTCTATAAAATAATCACCTTACTATTACACGCAAGCTGGAAAACCCAGCTTTCACTTCACTATCGGATCTATTCCTCCTCTCTCCAAAAATTTAAAACAAATTTTGGGGACCCCTTTTTGATCGCAATGTATTTTCGCTACTTATAAATTAAACAGGCAATGTGTCTATCGATACATTCAAGAAAGAGGATACAGATAAATATTAACAGATTCATGGGGATCTAGACAATGATTTCGTCTTTTAGTTTGGCAAACGTTTTTTCGCCAATACCTTTGACTTCCATCAATTCTTCAATGTTATCAAATCGGTTTTGCGAACGGTAATCGATGATTTTTTGGGCGGTGGACTCCCCTACTCCGGAAATTTCCAATAATTGTTCTTTGGTGGCGGTGTTGATGTTTATTTTTGATGAATCGTTGGAGTTGGATGACGCGATAGCAAAAGCCGGTTCTTCTATGTCCAATGCGGGAATATCGATTTGTTGTCCATCATAAACTATTGTGCCAATATTGACATTTCGTATATCGGCTTGATTGGTAAGTCCACCGGCTAAGTCGATCGCATCTTGAATGGTACTACCAGGAGGCAATTGATAATCGCTGGGGTTGGCAACAGCGCCACTTAAATGAATAGTATTTTGGTTGGAAGTCGATGAGCCATCGTCGGTCAATTGGATATTATCGGCTGCCAAAGTTGGTGAATGGTCAATAAATTGAATAGGGTCGGATAATGGTTGTCGATAATCATAAAAAATAATAAAAAAACCAATTAAAAGTGAGAAGCCGAGAAAATAATTAATGATTTGATAAAGGCGTGACATACGGTTGATAAAAATTGATATGTGTATCTTTGAATATTTTTGTTTTAAATATTTGTAGGCGAGGAAATACAGGTGGCGGTTGGTGCGGGCTAAATTTGAGAATGAAGATGCTGTCGGGATGCATGATTTTATTTATCTCAATAAATTCGGTCCAATCAATATCGAAATATGGTGGATCGGCAAAAATAATGTCATGTCGTTGATCGGAGAAAGAAATGTATCGGCGAACTGTAGTTTTTTTAATCTGGTATCGGCTTGCTGGAATTTTGAGAAGACGAAGGTTTGATTTCAGAACAGCCAAATGTGAAGATATTTTTTCAACAAAAGTAACAGAGACAGCTCCTTGCGATAAGGCCTCGATACCTATTTGACCGGAACCGGCGCACAGATCGAGGAAATTTTGATTTGTCAACCAAGGACGTATGATGTCAAATATTGCTTTTTTTTGCAGTTGAGAAGCGGGACGAATGTTTTTGGGATATGCCAGTGATCGATTTTTATATAAGCCTGCTATTACTCTCATAATAATAAAATGGAATTAAACATTAATTAAGTAAAAATAAAATTAAGATAAATTGGTATGTTGTTGTAAAATTTGTTTTTTAAGTGCTACGTGCTTGGATAAATCCGGGTCGGAAGCGAGCAAATCTTTTACAGCTTGTAATGACGCTTGAATAAGTACTTGATCGGATAGACTGGCCATTTTCAGATCGGGAATGCCGGATTGACGAATGCCGGATAGCTCCCCCGGTCCGCGCAACTTGAGATCCGCTTCAGCAATTTTAAAACCATCAGTCGTTTCTACTAAAACGCGCAAACGTTGTAATACTTTTTGACTGGGTAGATCAGTAAATAAAAAACAGTATGATTGATACGAACCACGTCCTACGCGTCCACGAAATTGATGAAGTTGTGCCAAACCAAAACGATCAGATCCTTCGATGACAATAATGTTGGCATTGGGAACATCAATACCAACTTCAATAACAGAAGTTGAAACAAGTATTTGAATTTTGTTTTGCGAAAATTGATTCATAATTTCTTCTTTGGCACTATGTTTGAGAGCACCATGGAGAAGCGCAACTTGATAATCGGAAAAAATGTGAATTAATTTTTCATATTCCGACACGACTGACTTGAGATTTGTTTTTTCAGATTCCTCAATAAGTGGACAAATGACGTAGGCTTGCCGACCTAAAGAAAGTTGTTTTTTAATAAAATCGTACGTTTGATTTCTAGTGTTCGGATGAACAATATTGGTTATAATATTTTTACGACCGGCCGGACGACATCTGATTTGAGAAATATCCAAATGTCCATAGACGCTGAGCGCCAGAGTACGAGGAATGGGAGTGGCAGACATGGTGATAATATGCGGCTTGGTGGCGGATTGATTGGATAACGAATTTCTTTGTTCAACACCAAAACGATGTTGCTCATCGATCACTACTAAAGCAAGCTGGTGATAGTTGATTTGATGATGCCAAATGGCGTGTGTGGCGATAATAATTTGAATGGTGTTCTTTTCGATTTTTTTTATAATATTTTC
>DAIREY010000022.1:0-12545 GCA_036795335.1 Patescibacteria group bacterium | reverse complement strand
AAAATATTCAAAAATTAGTACAATAATAAGATTTATTTACAAAAAATAAAAATAGAAAGACAATATCAATCCAATGTCTATATCCGCTCTCAAAGAATCTGATCCAAATACTCGAAAAATTCAAGAAATTTTTGAGGATTTTGATATTTACCAAAAAAATATTGTCGAACAAATTCGAAAAGAAAATAATCATATCAGCAACAACACTAGCGATGATTCAGTTTTTAATGCACGATTAGGTCCTCTTGAGGCTAAAAAGTACGGTTTTGTTGACGAATTGCTAACAAATCGAATATTGAATAAAGATAACTCTGAGTATTCCAAAGGACCTGACTATCAAACAATACATGATGCTGAATATATCATTAATAACCACAAAAACTCTTTATTGGAGGGTATATATGAAAAATACGATCAATATGCGGAACATTTAGTTAAAAATTCAAATTATTTAAAAAATTTATCCCAACCATATAATCACAAAAGGTCAAAAGAATTTTTTGACAGCGAGAAACTATACACATCTAAATGTATTGAGAAATATCATCAATATAAAAATTTAATCGGATACAAAGGAGATAAATATTTTCGAAAGGAGGCGTTGTCTCGAATCGAAAAAGGAGCTTCATATCCTATCTTGACTATTAATGGTATGAACTTAATTGACGCGAATGATGCTGGATTAATAAGTATTGAAAAAGATAATGGTCACAGCGTAATAAAATTTGAAGAAGAAAATCTCTTCACTGATCGTAGAAATCTTTTTTTAGAAGATGTGCATAAATTACGCCTGGCGTACTCGGCTGGAATTATTAAAAATCGAAAAGAATATTTATCAATGGTCAAAAATAGTTATATTGAGCATAAAGAAAAGAAAAACAAACAGGAGAAATTAGACAAACTGCAGGAAATATTTGAACAGTCACCGGACAAAACAATAAAAAAAGAAACAGGCTCACATTATATAGAAAAAAAATTTCCGCAGATTAAAAATGAATTCGAAAAGATTGAAATTAAGGAAAAAATCAAAAATATTGTTGAAATATCCATAGAGAAAATTGACTTATCGGCAACGTTGAATCTTGATAGAGAATCTAATCCCGAGCAACAGAAAACAATAGAATTAAAGATGTCCGAGAAACAAAATGATGTAGTTAAGCTGGAAAATGAACAAAAAAATATTGAAAAAAGTATTAATAAATTGCACGAAGAACTTGCCAAAACCGAATCAATGACTCAAGATGAATTACATATTTTGAATCAACCAATTTCTGAAGATATCAAAGATATTTGGCAACAAACAATTAGGACCAAACAGTTTAATTTTAATCTAATTTATAAGAGGTTATTTAATAAACAGAAAATTTATAATCAAGAAATTGAACAAATTCATGATAGTCAAAGTTCGTTATCTGATCAAATAGAAGTACACAAAAATATTTTTGAAAAAAATCGGATAAAACTAAATGAACTAAAAAAGTCTATCGATGACGACAAAATGTTTATATTATCCGAGGTGATTATTGATTTAAAGAACAGTATAACTCAAAACATTGTCGATAAGGAAAGTGAAGGCAATATTTCTCCTTATGAAAAAACAGGAATTGAATTATATGTGATTGATGAATTATCAAACAATTACAAAAAACAACAAAACAAACTAAATGAGATAAATATCTTAAGCAATTGTAAGAAAACCTTGCAAAGTAAAATGAAATCTTTTATTTCTCCTGATCAATATGAAAAAATTGGTAGTCTTTTCGAAATAGGCAAAACAATTGGGGAGTATTGTCTGGATGAGAGAAAAAAATTAACAAATATTAAGAAACTAGAGAAATTTTTTGAAACTTTCGATTATCAAGATTATTATTTATTATCAACTACAATAAAAGATATTAATAGCCGTAACTTTCTAGCAAAAATATCTGATTTATATTCCATAATCTCACATAATAAAAGCGCTGATATGGCTTATATGTCAAAAAATATTATTAGTGGAATAAAAGAGACGATAGATAATTCGGACAACAAAGCAAAAAAAATTACGTTTATGTCATTTGAAAAATCAGAACTTAATGAAGAAGATACTCGGTATTTCATAGAAAAGATGGTGCCACGTTTTATAAATTCCAGAAATTTTCAAAAAGCCGAATCAGATATGATTTTAAACATTCGGCAACAAATATCAACAGACAAAATTGCCGATCTAGACAAAGCTATCATAGAAAACTTGCAATCACGTTTTGATGATAAAGAGGATTTAGCATATAATTTCTATAATAATACGGATCATCCGACAGAAGGATATAAGCTAAGTCTTCTGAATAAAATTTTAGATAAAGCTAAAATAGAAAAATATTTTGAAATTCCTGATGCCAATTTAACTTTGGAGGAAATAAATAAATCATTAGAGCTATTTGCAGATAGTGAAAATATTTCACCAGACAATTTAAACAACCTTTTTTCAAAATTTAATTTGATTGCCACCCATATTACTCCTGGGAGTGAAGATATTATTAAATCAGGAGGGTTTATAGCAACAAGTGTACGAAATGTATGCAATAATAGACATTTTACTGATAAAACTCAATTACATGCATCTTTTGGATTTCATAATACACTTAATTCCGTATATGGTAATCTGAATAATTCATCATCAAAAAAATTAGTACACGAAAGAAATAGTGGAAGACCAACATTTACATCTGAATCATACCCTAGTACTTTTTTGGTCAGTAGCCCTTTGTCGTGGATGACCGAAAAAAACAAAGCTATTTATGAAGATTTATCCAATTGGGATGGGAAAAAAATCAATGACGTTCCTATTAGAGGTGCTAGCACTTTTGATAATTCAGGAAAAAGAAATGTCCCGGAAGAACATATTTTTAAAATAGATAAAATGGTTTTATTTGCTCCAAGTGGACTCAAAATTGACGAAAGTACTGGTGCAATATCAAACCAATTCACCGAAACAGAATGGAAACAAAATATGATACTTGGAAAAGACAATTTATGGCGAGATAAACACGGTATTATTCATGAAAAACCTGATAAATTCGCGATCACAAGTGAAGAGTATTTTCAAAACATAGCAGAAAAATCATCAAACAAACCTAAATATATTCATTTTTATAAAAAACCCGAAGATTTGGAAAATATAAATCTATTGAATCACTTACTGGACTGGAAAAAGCAAAAAAATATTTCCAATATTCCCAATTATAAAAATTTTAACTTATTAATGTCAGTTCTTCGGAAAAAAGAATTATATCTTCGTGACAAGGCTACAATTTCGCCCAGTTCGGTAAAAGATGTCGAGGTAGAATATTCCAAACATAATTCACATATGCAAGAGGGTTGGGGAAATTATTACCAATACGAATATAAAAAAGAAGAAAAGTTGACACTTAATCAAAAAATCAATGATTCAATTAATAACAGCATTTCTCTTACTACTTTCCGAAATTACCAAGAAATTTATGATCAAAATGTACACGGTGGCAATACTCCGGGTGGCCATTACAAAATAAATGAAGTTCTTTATGATAAAGAATATTATTTAAAATTTGCCAATAGTCCAGACGAAGAGTCAAGATTATGGAACGAACAACTAACTGATAATATCTATCGAAAATTGGGCATCGATGTTCCAGAAACAGAAATTGTTAATTTTCAAGATGCAAAAGGCGATATTAAATTAGCTCGTGCTTCACATTGGATTGAACGATCAAATACGGTTGATCAAACAAAGTTCAACCAAGGGTTTTTGGCTGATTGTCTACTTGCAAACTGGGATGCAAATCTCAACAAAATTGAAGGTAAAGATGGTAAAGTGTATCGAATTGACAACGGGGGATCATTATTATTTCGAGCTCGAGGAGAAAGAAAAAAATTATCGCGCGATTTCGATTCAACAAATGATCAAGAAAATTATGGAATATTATGGGAAGATCGAGTTCCTGAAATTGATTCCATGCGTAATCGCGGAATATATAACGGATTAACTAGAGTTGATATCGAATCTCAAATATCTAATATTGAACAAAATCTTACAAATGATGATATTGAAAGATTAACGTACACAGTAAAAATGGAACTGAATGATCGTAAATTATTACAGGACATAATATGCAAAAGACGTAATTATCTTATCAACAACAAACAACAAATCTTAGCCAAATTTCCGGAATAATTTATAATAAAATCATGCTTACATTTTTCAATTGGTATTATCGTGATCAAACCAAAAACATCTACCAGGTGTTTGTTGGTTTGTGGTCGTTGATTGCCAGTTATTTTGATATTCAGATGATGATCAAACATCTGGGGGAACCTTTGTATCAAGATTATAGCTATTCGGGTCGCGCCATTGGTTTTCTCATTCGTTTGGGAAGAATTATTCTTGGCGTTTTCCTGCAAATAATTTTGGCTATAATTTTAGGAATATTGTTGCTTCTTTGGGTATTATTACCTCTGATTATATCAGTCAAAATTATCTATATTAGCGCCACGATGTGGTAATATTTTCTATTTATTATGATCGATTTCTCTCAAATTTCATTTCAGGAAAAAAACAACCGATACGGCGGTCAGCTCGGCAGTGATTTTTTTTATTGGGGTCTGCCGATCCGTCCATCAGAAATCCAGTCTGTCGGTACCAAAAAAACAATCTTTATTATTAAGCGAATTCTTTTTTGGACTAATATTTTTCTATTAGCCGCTATCCTTGTTTTTTCTCTGATCACCAATTTGTCATCACCTGATGGCAATCTTTTGGCTATTTTTACCGACAGCGCTCCATTGTCATTGTGCTGGTGGCTATCGGCCGGTGCTTTTCTTGTCATTTCCTTTGCCAATTATTATCAAACTCCGCATCCCAAACCAAAAGTATATAGCAGTCAACCCGGGCTGGAAAGCATTACCCACGATATCGATGTTAGCGTCAGTTTTCATCCGGAGATTATTAATGCTGTCAACCAAAGCTACTTACAGGCTGCCCAAGCCGAGTCTCCTATCCACCTTTGGTTGTTATTCAAAAATTTGTTGAACTGCGATTATTTCTTGTGGCTAATAATCAAAATGGAAATCAATCCGCGTGATTTTATCAATTTTATCACTCGCTTATCGAATGAGATTACCCAGGAACATAATCAATATGATCTCGATCCGCGTGTCATCGAACAGGTGTTGATCAAATCATATTTGTTGGCGGCCGACAATCACTCTGCTCAAGTTGGTTTTAATCATATCTTCCGTGCCATTTTGGAAACCGAACCGAAGATAATGATTATCTTCACCGAACAAAAAATTAATTATGAAGAAATTATAAATATTTACAATTGGCAGGCCATGATTAATGCTCAAATCGAGCAGCGCCAAGAATATTTGCGTCTCTCTCGTTTCAAACCGTCCGGTCACATGAATCGGGCGTGGACAGCCGTCCCAACACCGATTTTGGATCATTTCGGTCAAGATCTGACTGCTTTGGCCAAAGCCAATTATCTCGAACAGCTAATCGGACGTCACAAAGAAATCGACCGCACCATTGATATTTTGGAAATGGCTTCCAAAAACAATGTTCTATATATTGGCGATGCCGGCGTGGGCAAATCAACTCTGGTAAATGGCTTAGCATATCGAATGGTAGCTGAGAATGTTCCCGATCGCCTCAAAGACAAACGCCTTATTTCGCTTAACATCTCGCAAATTTTTGCCAATGGGGGAGCGGGGGAACGTTATTTTCTTGGGGCTCTCAACGAAATTGTCGCTTCTCGAAATATTATTCTTTTTATTGACGATTTGCATTTGCTGGCCGGCGTCAAAACTGCTTCCGGCGGCGCCATGGATGTTTTGAGTATTTTAACTGAAATGCTTGGTAAGTACAATTTACAATTTATTGCCGCTACCACCATCGAAGGCAATTCCAAATTCATCAGCAGTTATGACCAATTGAATTCCATGCTCTCCACGATCGAAATTGACGAAATGAATATCGACGAAGCTATTGAAGTCATCAAAGCCACTTCCTATCGTGTCGAAAACACTCAAAATGTCATTTTGACCTATCCGGCCGTCAAATCATCAGTCGAATTAACCGCCGACTTCATTGCCGACAAAAAATTACCCGGCAAAGCTTTGGATATTCTCAACGAAGCGGCCGTAGTTGTCAAAAAAAATAATCGTTCTGTCGTTGCCAAAGCCGATATCGTTAGCTTGATGCAGGAAAAGACCAAAATTCCTTTGGAACAAGTTACCGGTGAAGAGTCTGCTAAATTGCTGCAATTGGAAAGTAAATTGCACGAGCGAGTTATTGGCCAAGATTATGCGGTCAAGCAAGTGGCCGATGCCATCAAACGAGCGCGTGCCGGTCTTAAGGACAAAAATAAACCAATCGCCACTTTTCTATTTGTTGGGCCGACCGGTGTTGGTAAAACAGAATTGACCAAAGCCTTGGCTTTCGAATATTTTGGTGATGCAGAAAATATGATTCGCTTGGATATGAGTGAATATCAAGAAAAAAGTGATATCAAAAAAATTATTGGCGCCCCGCCAGGTAGTAGTGAATTTGAAGAAAGAGGTTATTTGACCGAAGCCGTCAAACGCAATCCGTTTACGGTGGTTTTGCTGGACGAATTGGAAAAAGCCCATCCGGATATATTAAACTTATTTTTGCAGGTATTGGATGAAGGCAAGATCAAAGACAGCTTAGGACGCACCGTGAAATTCAATAACACCATTATCATTGCCACTTCCAACGCCGGCGCGGTTTTAATTCAGGACTGCATCAAACAAAACATGCCATATCAACAAATCGAAAGTTTGCTTACCGAAGAACTCAAGAAATATTATCGCCCGGAGTTTCTCAATCGTTTTGACAGTGTCATCGTTTTTAAACCGCTCACTGTAGTCGAAATCAAACAGATCGCTGCCATTATGATCGACAAAATCAACAAAACTTTGGCTGATAAAAAAATTACTATCACTGTTGCTGATGCCGCTTTAGACCAATTCATTGGTGAGGGATATAATGCCGAATTTGGCGCTCGCGCTCTTTATCGCACTCTGCAAGATAAAGTTAAAAATTTGATTGCTGAAAAAATGTTATCCGGCGAGTTGCAAGAAGGTATGAATATGGAAATTATCGGCGAAGGTGCTGTTCGAATTTATTAATTTAACCAATCTTCCATGTCCAACGATTTTGAAAAAATTGCCCAAGCCAAAGAGAAACTAAATTCTCATTCACCAGTCGAAGAAGACGTTCAAGATGTATTGCTGCAAGAGCATCCGGATGTCAATCTTGATTTTGATCCGGAACAATTGGATGTTGATAAAATTGATACCATATCCGATCGCCAAATCGATCAAATTTTGCAAGACGGTTTTCAGACCGATGATTTGGATAAAATTTTTCCTTCGATTGATAAACATGTCTCCCAGCGCTACCAATCGCGTTTGGATGCAATCAAAAAGAATTTGGGTACTAGTTTGTCCAAATGTCCGGATTTGTCCAAAGCCCGTGACTTGATTCAACAATCTCTAGCTAAAAAATCAACTGTTTGGTTGGAAGAACAAAATCGTCAAATCAATGAAAAATATGAACAGATCAAACAAGCTAAAGCATCTGATTCTCCGGTCAAAATGGCGCTTGTAACCGGTTTAAAACTCTCTCCGTTTGCCGGACCTCTCTCTGATATATCCGAAGGTGTTGTCGGTCAAGATCTGTATGGTCAAAAACTTACTCGTGGCCAGCAAGCTTACAAAATTATCGAAGGCAGTATTTTTTTGGCCATCGATGCCACCGGTTACGGCGCCATTGCTACCGAAGGTGTCAAAGCTGGTAAATTGATTACTCGTTCCGCCGCGCTCATGCGCCAATTGAAAGTTTCGCCGCGTCTTTACAAATCGATTTATTCCGCCGGTCTTTTTATTAAACGCAACCAACACATCGCTCGCTTGGCTGACACCATGTTGAGTACGGTTCTTGTTGCCAAACAATCACGCCAGGCCCAAGGTTTGGAAGACTTAAAGCCTCTGCTCGGTGTGGTTGATTCTGATCATACGTCGATTGAGATTGCCAATGAGATTCCCGGTCTGCAAAAGCACATTCAAGCATTTGAACAAAAACACAATTTAGCCATCAATCAATTATCCAAAAAAGATCATGGTGATAAAATTTCCGCTCTAATCAAACAAATCGAAGGTGGAGAGATCGGATGAAAAAATTTCAACGTTGTCGAGAAAATTTTGTTTGCGACCATTGCGGTCGCCCCGTCCAAGGTAACGGTTACACCAATCATTGCCCTTATTGTCTGTATAGCAAACATGTGGACGTCAATCCCGGCGACCGCGCCGCCGCTTGCGGCGGCCTAATGTCCCCGGTTTGGGTAGAAAAGAAAAACGACCGCTATATTATCACTCATCAGTGTTTGCAATGCGGTCATCAGAAAAAAAATAAAACTTCACTTGCTGACAACTTCGAAGTATTAATTTTGATTAATACAAGTACAAACCTACTCCATCCTCGTTCTGAATTGTAAT
The DNA here is from genome assembly GCA_036795335.1 of Patescibacteria group bacterium. GTDB lineage: Bacteria > Patescibacteriota > JAHJAL01 > JAHJAL01 > JAHJAL01 > DAIREY01. The sequence continues at coordinate 4,007 of DAIREY010000022.1, read as the reverse complement.
GCCTCTGCTACGTGGTTTTGATTTATCTCTTCACAATCATCCAAATCAGCGATTGTTCGTGCCACCTTTAGCAACCGATGATAACTTCTGGCCGACAAATTCATTTGATTGACAGCTTGTTTTATGATTTTTTCCGCCTTCTCGTCCAACCGACAAAACATATCGACTTGTTTGGCGGACATTTCAGCATTGGTTATCATTGATGTATCGATCAATCTTTTATTTTGGATTTGCCGTGCTTTTTCTACTCTTTCTCTGATTTTTTCCGATTTCTCTGTGCCTTCACTGGATGTTAGTTTATCGTAATTCAATCTTGGCACTTCAATGTGTAAATCTATCCGATCCAGTAATGGCCCGGATATCTTTTTTTGATAATTTTGTATCTTCAACGACGAGCAAGTACACTCTTTGTCCGGATCCGTCGCATATCCGCACGGACAAGGATTCATGGCTGCCACCAAAATAATCGCCGCCGGAAATTGCAGGCTACCCGCCACTCGACTAACTGTAATTATCCCGTCTTCCAATGGCTGTCGCAACGCTTCCAAAGCAAATCGACTAAACTCGGGAAATTCATCCAAAAACAACACACCCCGATGAGAGAGGCTAATTTCACCGGGGCGTGGTATTTTTCCTCCACCTACCAAAGCGGCTGAGCTGGACGTATGATGCGGTTTGCGAAAAGGTCTTTGCATCATCAATGGAGTGTCCGGTGGCAACATACCGGCCACACTATAGATGCGAGTAATTTCCAACATTTCTTGTTTGGACATTTGGGGCAATATACTTGGCAAAGTCCTGGCCAACATCGTTTTCCCACTCCCGGGCGGTCCGGTAAAAATAATATTGTGGCTGCCGGCCGCCGCAATTTCCAATGCTCTTTTTGCCAGACTCTGACCTTTTATGTCTGCCATATCGAACAAACATTGATTGGCGGTAGTGTTTGTGGTCATCGACATCTGTTTTCCATCAATATATTTTCCTCCGGTCAAATGTTGTATCAATTCCGTCAATGTGTTTACCGGATATACTTCTAATTCGTCAATCAACCTGGCCTCGTTGGCATTGCTGGTTGGAACAAAAATTTTTTTAAATTTATTCTCTCTAGCCATTATTGCCAAAGAAAGCACACCACTGACTGCTCTTACTTTGCCGCCCAATGACAATTCACCCACAAAAATGCTGTCATTAATTTTTGCTTTAATTTGCTTATCTGCCAACAACAAGCCAATGGCAATTGGCAGATCGTAACCTGAGCCTTCTTTTCTGATGTTCGCCGGTGCTAAATTAACTGTTATCCGCCGATCCGGCAAGTTGTAACCGGCGTTCAAAATCGCTGCTTTGATTCGGTCTTCTGATTCCTCCACTTCTTTGGCCGGCAGACCGACCATAAAAAATTTGGGCACTCCTTGTCCGGCATCTACTTCCACTTCAATCAGTTTGCCATCCAGACCAACTACCGATCCGGTATGTATTTTCGCCAGCATATTTTACCTCCTTTTGTTTTTTCTTTTCTCAAAATTATCAATTTGTCTGTTAAATTTTCCTTAAGTAAAAATTATTCCCCCAAATTAATAAATGTTTAATGTAGTATTAAAATTTTAATCATTACAATTTATTTATCATAAAAAAACCAAAACGAAATCAATATGAAAAATACCACAAAAAATTGTAAAGCAACCTATCGTTGCGTTTGTTGTCAAAAAGAAGGTTTGATAATCGATGGGTATTTTTGTTTTCAAGGCGGTTACTGTCCAAATTGTTATCGAATAATTTGGAAGCAAAATGACAATAGCGCCGCCAACAACAAGAAAACAAATACTAAATAGACCGCATGTGCCATTGGCTTATTATTTTGTGACGTGTTATTAAAATACGCCACCAAATTGTGTTTAGTTATTACAAGTGGTATTATGAACCTGAAGAAAACTTATTAAAATATTTTTTATTCATGAAAAAAAATCTTTTAACGCTGTTTGTTTCTTTTCTTTTTTTGCTAAATTTTTCCCATCTATCAGTTACTAATGCTTCATATCAAGAAAAGTACAACTATGAGATTTATCAACAGTCCGATGATGCCACCGTCAACGCCGGCAGTTCGGTGATATTATGGACCAAATTGCGTAACGTTGGCAGTTATGATTGGAACTCTGATGGCAATTTTCCTCTTCATCTTGGTACCGCTTCCCCTCGCGATCGCTCCAGTGGTTTTATGAGTGCCGACAAATGGCTTTCTCCCAACCGCATCAGTTTGACGGAAAGAAATAACGATATTTATACTTTTGCTTTTACGGCCGATATCCCTTACAGCCAAGCCGCCGGTACCTATCGTGAGTGTTTTTATCCGGTTTTAGAAAACTTGACCTGGGTTGAAAAAACACCTATTTGTTGGAATATTCACGTTCAAAATGATAACTACCAATACATTGCCACTCCGTTGGAAAATAATTTTTCATTTGACATGAAATCCGGCGAGGAAAAACAAGTCGAATTCGCGGTTCGTAATGATGGCAGTACCACTTGGTATAAATATGGCTCATACCCCATCCATTTGGGTACGACCTATCCATCTGATCGTGCCAGTGATTTTTATTCTTCTTCCTGGCTCAGTTACAATCGCCCCGCTTCTTTAAATGAGGACACGGTTGTGCCCGGCGCCACCGGCCACTTTACTTTCACTATTCAAGCTCCTTCCAACCCTCAATATGCTGATTATTATGAATATTTCGCGCCGGTCGCTGAATTTCGCACCTGGTTTTACAACTATGGATACGGCAGCAACGTTCTTAATTTTTATGTTCATATTACTGATTTTGACAATAATGATGATGACAACAATGGCACTTTCAGTCAAAAATATTCTGACATTTCCGTTGATAAAGATTTTATCGAAAATGATGACGATGACACCGCTGAGATCAAAGTAACTTTGCGTGACAAAAATGACGACCCGATCAAAAATGTTTGGTTTGATCTAATTAGCAAAGAAATCGACCCGGACGACCCGGATGATTGGGAAATAAATACTTACACTATCAAGACAGATTCCAGTGGTAAAGCGACGTATGATTTCAGTACTTATCATGACGCGGATTTTGAATTTACTTTCAAATATGACGGCACGGAATATAATACTCCGGTCAAATTTTCCGCCTACGACCCGGACGACGAATCCAAAGATTTCAGTGATCAATATTCATCGATCACTATCAACAAAGACTATATCGAAGATGATGGCGACGATGAAGCCAAGATTGACGTTGAAATTCGTGATCATGATGACGACCCTATCAAAAATAAATCATTCAAATTGGTTGTCCGCGAAAGAGAATATGATGAAGACAACTGGGATGAATACACCTACAGTTTGTCCACCAATTCTTCCGGCCGTGCCACTAAATACTTTACCACTGACAATAAATCTGACTTTGAGTTCAGTTTTGAATTGAATGGCGATCGTTTTCGACACTGGGAAGATTTGCGATCATATGAAGATGATGAAGACAACGACTATGATCCGGACAATTCATCAATCCGCATCAATCGCACCAGTATCAAAGGCAACGGCAGTGATTACGGTTTGATTGAAGTGAATGTTCGCGACCAAGCTGACGAACCGATGGAATATCAAAAAATCATTCTCACCGGCGAACGATGCAATCTATCCGGATATAGTTGTCATGATTTGGATGAAATAAAATTGACCACCGACAATTCCGGTTATGCTGAGTACAAAATAAAATATGATGGCGAAGCTGAATTTGAAATGACTTATGAAGTTGATGGGGAGGATAGTGATCAATATATTAACTTCGAATTTTATGACGATGGTAGCGATTCCGATGAAGACTTTGATTTGACTGCTACCAGCAAGAGCAACGGTATCAAACTTTCTTGGGACGAATTCGATGATGACGAAGTGGACAGCTACAAAATTCTCAAAACTGCTTCTGACTCTACTCCTGCTTATCCTGACAACTCATACAAATCCATTTCCGATGCCGGTA
>DAIREY010000091.1:0-2506 GCA_036795335.1 Patescibacteria group bacterium | reverse complement strand
GTTGTTAATAATCCCACCAGCGGACACGGTATTGGAGAAAGAGCCATCAGTGACAACCATAAGCTTACATGATTGATGCTAATTGGTATAGAGATAGTCCGGCACTAGCGTCCGTTCGGCCATCGGAAACGACAAAAATATAATGAAGTTCATCGATCATACCAATGGCAGTGCGCGGGTTGCTTTTCATTGATCGAGATGAAACTTCGCTGTTGGTATCGACGGTCAGCTGGCCATTTTCAATGAGACTGGGTCCAAAGGAATAGATTTGCCAGGCGCCATTATTGAAGAGTTCGTTGATATTCGAATCGTTTTCATTAATAATCTCGAAGTTGCCATCGTCATTGATTAATAAGTCCTCAGTATTATCTTGTTGTGTTGTGTCGCGGTATATTGTTCCATTGCGGAGAACAAATCCGTTGTTGACGAAACCATAATAATCGCCGTTGATGGCTAAAATAGCATCGTGATTGGCGGCCATGGTAGAAGCATCTTCAGTGATATTGCGTCCGTAACTATTTTCAGCGAAAGCACTTTGAAGATACTCAACATTGCTTACTTGAACGTCGGCAATATATATTTGTGTGTCATATTCGTTGATAGTCTGTAGATTGATTTTGATATTATCATCTTCGTAAGTAGTTGGAGTAGTAGTGGCAGTGGTGGAGGCTTGTGCTGTCGTTGCATTATTTGAAGTAGTGGAAGTCGTTTCAACTACTTGATATCTTTTGACAATTACAAAAGTGTCGAGAAGAAACCAGCTGGTAAAGCCGATAAGAAATATTGTGTATAGGACGCTAAATAATTTGGTGAATTTTATTTTGTTCATATAGATTTTTTATAAGTAGATTTTTGATGAAAGACCCACTGTCTTTGAATAATAAAATTGGTAGTAAATATAAATAGATCAACAATGATTTTTATAATCAATAAACCGAATGTTGATGCTTGAAAGGTAGCATTGAGCCAATTGGTGGTAATACTGCTAACAAACATTTGGACGATGAATAATATTAAATATCTTTTTAATTCGGTGGTAGTGTTGTGCGAGTCTTTTTTTTCGAATGTCCAAGTTTTGTTGAGAATGAAGTTGTAAATGCCGGAAAGGAGGCGAGCAATTATATTGGAAATCAAGATGATATTGGTGAAATTGACCAAAATCATGAAGAACAAAATATCCAGAATAGCCGAAGACAAAGAAGATAAGACGTTGCGAAAAAATTTGGGGTAGATGTTGTATGAATCACTGATAAATTGGAAGTGGGTGGACCAGTTTTTATCGTAAACCGTTTGAATAGTAACTGTTTGATAGGGGATGTTTTGTTCGTACATCGCTTCCAAAAATCGCATTTCATATTCATAACGGTGACCGGGTACGTCGAGGGCGAACGAAAAATATTTTTGGGGAATACCTCGCAAACCGGTTTGGGTGTCTTTTAATTTTTGTCTGGTGGTGAGCCAGAAATAAATGGAAGAAAAGGTGTTGCCGATTTTGCTGGTAAGAGGCATTTTTTTATTATCAAATTCTCTTTCTCCCAAAATAATCTGATCAGAATTTTGTAATTTTGCGGCTATGTTTTGGATGTCCAGTGGAGTATGTTGACCGTCGTCGTCAGCGGTGACTATTCCGATGGTATTTTGAATATTTTTGAGAAGATAATTGATACCGGTTTTGATGGATTGGCCTTTGCCAAGATTGGTTCGATGATGCAGAATGGTGCAGTTTAGTTTTTCCAATTTGGTGAAGATATGTCTATTAGTAGGAAGAGAGCCGTCGTTGACAATTAAAATTTGGCAGATGCCAATATTTTTCAGTTCATGAACTAGATTGATTAGTCTTTGATCTGGATTTAATGTGGGAATGAGTATGATTATATCTTTCATAAAGAGTATATTGATTGATATTATTTGTCATTAGTCAATACGCATGTTTTCATGAAAATATTTCATTCAAAGGTGTTTGTAGGGACGAAAACGGGGTTTTGATTGATTTCAAAAAATAAATGGAGACGAATATTTTTTTGGGTGTTTGCTTTTGATATGATAAGTGATAGAGGATTGATAGAATAAATAAATTATTATTTTTTTTGCAGTGATTGATGAGGAAAAAGTAATGGAAAATATGAAGTTATGGTATATGATTTTTTTAAAGAAAAAAAAGGATGAATTGGGGTTTGCCAATGACGAAGTAGCGCGAGTAGTGGCTGAATACAAAGAAGCATATCGAGTAAAAAATGAAAATGGAGAATATGTGGCGCGAATAGTCGGTCGAATTTTGCATAATGCAAAAAACCGAGATGATTATCCGGCGGTTGGTGATTGGGTAGTGGTGGAACAGGTAGATGAAAAACAAATGGTGATCAAGGCAATTTTGCCAAGACGAACGGTAATAAAAAGAAGTAGTGGCGATAGAACGCGAAGAGGTGGAAAAGGTGCGCAGCAGATCATAGCAGTCAATGTCGATGTGGCATTTGTGGTGGGAGCGGTGGGCCGTGATTTCAATCTA
>DAIREY010000021.1:0-12618 GCA_036795335.1 Patescibacteria group bacterium | reverse complement strand
CCAATGAGTGAGTCAGCGTTGCCAACAATACTCCCCAAAAGAGCTCCATCGATATACATTTCGAGACGGCTCACCGGTCTACCCTGTTCAAAAGCTACAGCCTGAATCATGTATTGGTTGAATTGGTATATCGAATCATTTTCTGCAGGAAGAACAATCTCGATCCTGGGAACCTGAGCCAACCTGGCGAAATGGAAAAGAGCATAAACTCCAAAAATTATCACCAAAAACAGGAGAATTACCAGGAGAACTCGAAAAACGAGAGGCTTCTTTTTTTTCTCATTACCTTTGGTATTCATTTGTTCCTCCGCGTTAACCAAAACACATGGTCGTGGTAAAGGACTGGCTACTGCTTTGTGATTTGTTTCCTAACCCGTCGATTGCTTCAACATAGAATTCAACAGTACGGCCAGAACGACCAGAAGTGGTACCTTGAATGGTGAAGATGCGGCTAATACCATCAGCCATTTCGTATGGTTCATCAAGAACGAATGTCAATTGATCATCGACAAGTTCGTCGGCGGTAGCAAGAAGAGTTGAACCTTGATACAATTCAAGTTCTGACAAGTCAGAATTGTTGACATCACCTACTTGAGTAAGAGTAATGCGTTGCAATTCTGTATCATTTGAACCATTTTGAATCTTGAATTTAGCCAAGTCGGCATGTTCGCCAACGCTTGGGTCGGCAGGATTTGATGATTTGGTAATTTCAACAGTACTAGCTTCTTCATCACCAAGAGCAAACAATTCTGCTTGAATAGGGAATGAACCGCTGACTGAAGCCAAATCAACATCACTAGCTTGCAAGATTTCCCAACCATGTTGACCTTCTGCGTCAGCAGTAAAATCAGCCACGATTGAAATGTAACGAGTGCCATTTACAACAAAGTTTAGATTGTTGAATTCAGCAATGTTTGTAGAAGAAGAAACGCTGCGACCATTGGTCAAACGTACATCATCTTCATACAAGTAAACATTGTCGAAAGCACTTGGAGAGCCAACACCATAACGATGTACAGATAGGCTGTCCATAGTACCATTACCGGTAATCTTGAAACGAGCCATTTCTACACCAGTAGCACCTTGAGGAATTGTTGTTCCAACTGGGGTGTTGCTAGCGAGAGCAATGGTTACATCACCGGTCTGTCCTTGATCATCAACTTTGACGTCGTATGAGAAAGGAACATTGAACCAAGTTTTACCTTCAGCTACTAAGTTGAAGCTTTCGGTATAGGTACCATTTGATTTAGAAGATGGGACCTTAATAGTGAAATCGAAAGTTCCTTGAGCGTTTGGAGCAACTGAATCTTCAGTCATTCCAGCTGGACGATTGGTTGATAGCCAGCTTGAATCATAGAAATCAGAACTTCGATCTTGGGAATTCCAAGTTCCAACATGAATTGGGTTTGAACCGGAATTGTACCAAGTGGCAGTACCAGTGTTTTTGATGGTAGCTGACAAAGTGGTGGTTGAACCTGGTTCAAGAGTTGGGTTGGCTGATTTAGAAACTACTTCACCTTTATATTCAGATGAATAAATAGAATCTTTAACAGTTATATCCCAATACATACCATATTTACCTTTTGGATAGGTGTTAAAATCATCCATCCAAGTTAGGTTTTCAATAACCGGAGCAAAATATTCCGGATAATGTCCTGGATCGGGGTTACCAACAACAGTAAATGTGAAAGTAGCAATTTCGCCAGGACCAACATTTGATTCATTCATGCCGGCTGGACGATTGGTTGATAACCATTCACCTGCTTTATAGAAACCGCAATTGCGATCCATAGGATTGATTGCAGCCAAGTGAATTGGGTTTGAACCTGAGTTTACCCAGGTTGCAGTACCAGTGTTTTTGAGAGCCAAAGTAACTGTGGCTTCGCCACCTTTATCAATGGTTGGCCAATTTGATTGGCTAGCCCATTCATAAGAGTATTCAGCAGCACTGGCAGTAAGAGCAAAAGCAAATGAAGCGACAACGATGGCAGTCATGCCAAAAACGCTAAATGCCTTTGCAATTTTTGAGTTGTGTAGCATAGTTAATAAAATAAGTTAACGGATAAAAATAATATATCGGAAGGCAAATCGCACTTTACAACTTGTTAAAGGGATGGTAAATCCCTACCGACCATTTGACAAGTTTGTGTCTGTAAAGCCGATATTTGCCTGGATAGGAAAAATAAGTGCACACTTTCTGAAATTAATTTTTAAGTTGCGCAAAATACTGTGTATATGTGAAGGAAACTAATAAGTGATTTGCTCGTCTTGATTTTCAATTGGATTATCTTCGGGATTGCCACTAGATTCGGGATTTTGGTCGGTGATCATATCGTCAGAGATACTGTTGTTTTTTTCAATGTTATCAATAATATTTACAATTTCGGAGGCGGCATCGTTGGTTGATTTGTCAGCCATGGTTTCGATATTTTGTACATATTTGCCATCAATATATTGGTACTTGGCAAAAAATGAACTATCGGCCGGCAAGCTGGAAACAGGTATTAAATCATCACCACAAACTGGATCTTTACCGGGAGTAGCAGATAGGTAATCACAAGATAATGAATAATACCAAGCAGTGGCGGGCGAGGAAGATTCGTCAGTTGAAGATGTATCAGTGGTGGATGCGGGATTGTCTTCGGATTGAGCAATGGTTGAAGCATCTTCTGAATTTTCGGAATTGTCAGCATCGGCTTGATCACTATTCAATGAAGAATCACTTGTTTCAATTGTATTGTTAGAATTGGTAGCATTGTTCGATTGAGATGGATTATCTGAAACTATTGATTGTGATTCTTTTTTTTGTTTGAGATTTTCTTCATCATTTTTGATTTCTTCCTTGAGAGAATTTTTGACATCTTGCAGATTGTTCAAAGTATTATCGACTTTTTTGGTTGTCTCGATAATTTCTTGATTATCGATTGATGAGGAGTCGGGGTTGGCGGTTTGGTTGTTGATTTGTTGTTCGACAATGGGCTTGGAAGCGGTGGCTAAGGCTTTGATCAGATTGTCTTGCGACTCTTTGATGGAAGATTTGACGATAATTTTTACTTCTTCGTTGACAGATTTGGCGTTGATTTTTTCCACAACTTGCGTTTGAGCATCCTGTAGATTTTGAATTTGAGGAACAATTTGTTTGACATCGGAAGTATTGTTGCTTGTGTCAGAAATTATTTTGGTATATTCAGTAATATTTTGTTGATAATTGTCGTTAATACTAATGGCTTTGTCCAGCGTAATATTGTCTTGATCGGCCAAGTAATCAATTTCAGAGAGTCTTTCTTTACTATATTGATAATGTAAATCGGCTAATTTTTGACTGTTGTCGCCGTAGAAATCTAACTCCAATTGTTCAAATTGCAAATCGAGCTGATACAAAAAATTGTCAGGCATAATGCCATGAGATATGTCTAATTTGGAGGCAAGGACACTGCGAGTTGGGAAAAATGCCAATACCAGAGTGGCAAGAACAAGCAAAATGTATGGAACTTTTTTGGTCATCAAGATGAAATTAAATTTATCCTTACAAGATAAATATATATTAATATAGATTAAATTTAGATAAAAAAAATTATTTCGCCAAAAACTTCATCATCATTGATTAATTGAATTGCTATTTTTTGTTTATTAAATTTTTGTCAGAAAAACGGGGAAAAATAATTGATACTTTCGTGCCTTGATTCATCTTACTAGAAACATTTATTTGTCCTTGATGGTTTTCGACAATTTCTCTAACAATAGACAAGCCAATGCCAAATCCTTGCTTGATGCCGGTTCGACTTTTTTTTGATTGATATAAGCGATCAAAAATATACGGTAAATCATGAGCCGCAATACCTTCACCAGAGTCTTGAATAACTACATTGATATTATCTTGGATTAAAGAAGTTTTGAGGTAAATATTTCCGTCTTTGGTGTTGTATTTAATGGCGTTATCGATGAGATTGATGAACATGCGTTTTATTTGATCGTAATTGCCAAGTATTATTAAATCATTTTTGGAGGACGAATATTTGCGTTTGATTTGTATATTTTTTTCTAATAATTTATGTGAAATGGAATCCAATATTTCATCTAACAAACGATCGATATTGATCGAAACCAAGTCTCCGGATTGTTTTTTATCGATGGATGACAAGAGCAACAATTCATTGATCATGTTGGACATGCGTACCGATTCGTTCTTAATAGTATGAAGAGTTTTGGAAAGTTGACTAGGCGAAAGATTTTTTTTCTTAAATGCCAAATCAATATTGCCTTGAATAATGGTAATAGGTGTCCGTAAGTCATGCGAGGCATTGGCGGTAAAATTTTTTTCACGAATTAATTCTTTTTCTATTTGATCGAGCAAAGAATTGAATGTGCCAGCCAGCCGTGTGTGTTCATCATTGTAGTTGCTGGGAACCGGCAATCTTTGTCCCAAATCGTGTGCATTGGAAATTGTTTCTACCCGATCAATCAAAGTATTAATATAACTCAAAGTATTGCGACTCAAAATATAGCCAGCAAATAGACTGAGAGTAATCGTGGCAAAGACACCAATAACCAAAATAACAATCAGCTGATTGAGAGTATTAATTGAATCCTTGATCGGTCTGGACAACTCAATAACACCTACGACATGATCGTTTTTGATGATGGGCGAAATGTAATACATGAGTGGCGTACCTTCTCGGTCAGAGATAACTGATGTCATTTTTGATGAAGTAAGCAAGACAGCATTTATTTTGGAAGTGCTGGGCTTGATTTCGTCTTTAAAAATACCAAATTGAGCTACTACATTTTTGTCTTCATTGATAATGCGTAAAGACTGCCCTCTGGCTTGCAATAGTTTTGTCAGGGAACTGTTTTGGTCGGGTGAAGTAATTGATAATCCGTTGCTGTCATCGTAAACCAAATATTGATCAATAATCTGACTGATATTATTGGTCATGGATTGAGAAATCTCTCGAGAAATATTTTGTTTGGTCAAGGAATAACAAAAAATAGCAAAAATAATGACAAAAACTGTCATCACAGCCGTATACCAGATAGTGAATTTTGTACGAATACTTTGAAACATTATCAAATTTGTTATTATCCGGATATTTTGTAGCCGGTACCACGAATTGTTTTAATCAGTTTCTTAGAAAAATTCTGATCAATTTTTTGCCGCAAAAAACGAACATGCACTTCCACAGTGTTACTAAAAGGATCAACGTCCGATTCCCAAACATGATCAAGAATTTGTTGCCGGGTAATTACTTCTTCAGCATGTCTCATAAAATATTCCAACAATTTGTACTCTTTATTTGATAAGGGAATAATTTTGCCGGCTCTTTTGACTTCATGTGTAGTGGTGTCTATGGTAAGGTTGGCAACTTGGATGACTTCGCCGGTAAATTTGCGTTGACTGCGACGCAGCAAGGCCCGAACTCTAGCCAAAAGTTCATTGAGGTCAAATGGTTTGGGCAGATAATCATCAGCGCCGGCATCCAAACCAATAATTTTGTCTTCAGTCGTATTTTTGGCAGTGAGCATCAAAATCGGTGTGGCAATATTATTTTTGCGAATTTCGCGACAAACGGTTATCCCGTCGATATCCGGCAACATTAAATCAAGAACGATCAAATCATAGTCGTTGATGATGGCTTGGTCAAGCCCTTGATATCCTTCATAGGCCACGTCCACTAAGTATTTTTCCATCGACAAACCTTCGGTAATAAACGAGGCAATACCAATTTCGTCCTCAATGAGTAATATTTTCATAAAAAAATGATTATGTAATTTTTTAAAAAGACAATTAGAAGAAATGCAGTATTTTGGGGATGAAGATGATTGAACCAATAACTAAGGCAATCAGCGCAGCAAACAGAACAATACCAGCTGTTGCGTCTTTGATGATCCTGATTTGATCGTGATGGTCGGGATGAATAATATCTAAAATATTTTCGATTACCGTGTTAACAATTTCCGCCATCATAACGTTAAAGATTAACAGCAAAATAATTAATGTTTCATAATAGTTAACGGATAAGATAAGAGATAGAGATAACGCCAAAATAGCAAATATAATATGAAGACGAAAATTTTGCTCGTGCACTAATAGGTACGTCAAGCCTCGATAAGCATATACAAAACTTTTTTTGAAGCGATGCAAATCAAACATGATTATTTATGTATTGAAAAATATTTTTTGTTTTTCGGTTAAAAATCAATTCTTCCTTTTGAACCTGGTGGTCAAATCCCAGTAAATGTACAAATGAATGAATAATGTAACTGTCATATTGATCGGTTTGATCGCGCTTGATAATATAATTCGGACAAACAAAGATTGTGCCAAAAATATACGGATGATCGGTTGTCAAATGCGCCACGTCAACGGGAAACGACAAAACATCGGTGGAATGGTCGATATGACGATAGTCTCGGTTGATATTTTTGATAATCGATTCGGACACAAAATGTAGTTCAATAATCGATTGCTCAGGAAGATGGGCGTAATTTTTGAGCTGGAATAAAAGATGAAGGTAATGTGATTGATTGAGTGAGTGTTTGGTGCGGTTGAAAATTTGATCCATAATACAATAGAGACATGATAAATCTGTCTCTATTGATAATCAAACTCTATCGTAAAAGTCTTCGTTTCAACCGGGCTGACTTCTTAATAGCAATAACTCGTTTAATTTTGCGCTTGATCGGCTTGATATGGTATTGTCGTTCTTTGAGAATTATCAGTTTGCGGCTCTGTAATACATTCTTGCTAAAACGGCGCAGCATGCTTTCCACCGATTCGTTATCGCGTCGGATTACTTTGGTCAATTTTCATCACCTCCTTTGAACGAGGTTAAATTATTAATAAAGACTAATTATATGTTATGTTATTGTGCGTTGTTTGACAAGGGTATTTTTTGTCGTCATTTTATGATAATTTTTTGCCACCTAGTAAATGCAAATGTAAATGGTTGACGGTTTGGCCGGCGAATGAATTGGTATTAATAATCAAACGATATCCATCATTAGCAACTTGATAAGTTTCGGCCAATTGTTTGGCGGCCAAGAACATGTCGCCGATTATTTGGCGATCGTCATCAGTGAGGTAATTTATTGATGGAATATGTTTTTTGGGAATAATTAATAAATGGACCGGCGCTTTGGGATGAATATCTTTAATTACAATCAATTGATTATTTTCAAAAACAAAAGGAGTAGAAATTTGACCGTTGATAATTTGGCAGAATAGGCAATTGTCCATAATGTTTTACTTAATATAATTTTTTTAGTTATTGGAATAGGCAATGTAAGTATGAGCAACAATATCTCCCAAACGCTGGCTACGTGAAGAGAAAACACAAAAAATAAAACCGAGCAAATAAAAACCGATCATGTCGATTGGCCGAAAAAGATTGCGGAGAAAAATACTTAATATTGAAGGATGACGACCGGTTAATGATTTTACTTCTAAATTAAACACTTTTTTGCCAATAGTTTTGTGAAAAATAGCTTCCAGAATAAAAAAATAGAGGAAAGAAAAAATAGCAAAATAAATGAATAGTTGGTTATCAAGAGAAATGTTATCCAACGGCTGATGAAAAAAATGTTGCAAGATGATAAGCAGAACGGCACTGATAATAACTTGATCCAAAACTGCTGCCAATATTCTTAAAAAAATGTGAGCTGGTTTCATAATGTTGTTATAAACCCAATCGAAGAGATATTTCATTTAAAGCCCGGTCAAAATCAACCGTGTCTTGGACACCATTTTTCATGTCACGAATAATGATGGTATTATCAATCGCTTCTTTTTGACCTATAATTACTGCCAACCTAGCATTTTGTTTGTCGGCTTTTTTTAGTTGAGCGGAAATGCTTTTTTTGCTTAAGCTGGAAGATATTTTGAGATTGTGACTACGCAAGTTGTGTAACAATTGAAAACATTTCTTTTTGGCGGAGTCACCAAGTTGGATCAAAAATACATCCGGTACTAATTTAGCCAACTCAGGAATTTGAACTTTTTGTTCAAGCAGTTTGTTGATAATTCTCTCCAAACCTAGAGCAACGCCAACGGCCGGTGTGTCTTGTTCACCCAACAAACCATATAGATCATCATAGCGTCCTCCCCCGCCCAACGAGGGCGAACCATCAATCGGGATAAATTCAAAAACGGAATCGGTGTAATAATCCAGACCTCGTACCAATTTGGGATTGAGTATATAAGGAATATTTACTTCATCGAGATATTCAAGTAATTCAAAAAAGAATTTTTTGGATTTTTTGTCGATACTATCAATGATCTGCGGTGCCGAGGCAACTAATTTTTGACAGGATTTTTCTTTGCAGTCATATACTCGCAGCGGATTTTTTTGCAGTCTTTTTTGGCAATCGTCGCACAATTTTGATTTAAGAGGAGTGAAATAGTTAATTAGCAACGTCGTAATTTCTTTTCTGGAAGCGGAATTGCCGATAGTATTGATGTGCAATTCAATGTCTTTGAGACCAATTTTGTTGAAAAAATCCCAACACATACTGATGATTTCCGCATCGGCACAAGCAGTATCAATGCCGATTTGTTCCAAATTTAATTGATGAAACTGTCGCAAGCGGCCACTTTGGGGACGGCTATATCGAAAAATTGGCCCGGTAGAAAAAAGCTTGACCGGTTTGGGCAAAGATTTCAAGCCATTTTGAATATATGAGCGAGCGATGGGCGCAGTAAATTCAGGTCTTAAGACCATTTTTCTACCAGAGGCACTTTTGTCTTCCAATACAAAAAATTCTTTGGTGACAATGTCTGACGTGTCACCAACCGTGCGAATGAATAAGTCCATCTCTTCAACCATCGGGGTGTCAATACGTAAATATCCGGAATAATACGCGATTTCTTCGAAAGTATTGATCAAATATCGCCAATATTTTTGTTGATCAGGTAAAATGTCATTCATGCCTTTTGGATTGAAAAAACTTGTTTTTTTGGACATAATAATTGATTGATTAGGATAATAACGTAATGATTTTTTCTTTATCTACTAAATAAAAGCTTATTGATTATTTAAAATAAATAATGTATTATATGTGTGAAGCTGCAATGAAGATACATATGTGATGATAAAGATGAGTTTTTTGCTACTTATTTTTTGTCATCATGATGAAAGTCATTCGTTGCAGCTTAACCCTTAAATATATATGGGTTATTTTTTTTGAACATTATTTACCCCAGGTAGAAGCGACAATTTATTAATGAGATCGGACAGATGATCATAAGTATCAATATTGATAGTCAGGTTTATTTTAGCAATATTTTTTTGTTGGTGCGACTCTACCGAAATGTTGGTGAGATTGATATTGGCGTCGGAAATTACTTTGGTAATGTCGCGCAGCATGCCGACTCGGTCTTCAGCGGTTATCTTTATAGTAGCATAATATTCAAATTCTTTTGATTGATTCCATTTAGCAACTATCAGTCGTTCGGCTTCCTTGGTGTTGAGAGATTTACATTTGAGGTCATGAACAGTAATACCTTGTCCTCGAGTGATATAGCCAATTATCGGTTTAGGAAATGCTGGATGACAACAATTGGTCGCAAATTTGTGGGCCAAGATTTGGTTGTTGCCAAAATAGACACTCGTTTTGGTTTTTTTGACGACGTTTTGATCCGGACGATGGCTATTAAATATTTCTGATAAAGGATATAACAATTTGATGACGCGACGAGGAGAAATATCACCTTGAGAAACAGCGACTGCTACGTCTTCGATCGCCTTGTACGGAAGAGAGTCAAGCAATTTTTTTATTTTATCAGCAGTAGTATTGTTAATACTTGATAAATTGAGTTTGGTTAGTTCTTTGTTTAATTCTTCGAGACCGGCTTGCAAATTTTGCTCACGATTTTCTTTTTTGAGAGCAGCCTTAATTTTGGATTTGGCAAAATTTGTTTTGACGATATCGAGCCACTGTCTTTTCGGTCCGGAAGGATGTTTGGAAGTTAATATCTCTACAATGTCGCCGTTTTGCAACAGATAATCGATAGAGGCAATTTTGCCATTTACTTTGGCACCAACCAGACTATCGCCGACGTGGCTATGAACATGATATGCGAAGTCGATGGGCGTGGAGCCGATCGGTAAATCTTTGACATCACCTTTGGGAGTATAAATAAAAATTCTATCTTGAAAAATATCAATTTTTAGATCGTTGGACAAATCTGACAAATCAGTGTCTTTGAGATTGGCCAATTCCTTGACCCAATTCATATTGCCGCTCGTCTTTTTTTCTTTGTATAGCCAATGAGCAGCAACACCATACTCAGCACTTTCGTGCATCTGAGTGGTTCTAATTTGAATTTCGACTTTTTGACCATCGCTAGTAAACACAGAAGTGTGGAGAGATTGATAACCGTTTGGCTTGGGGACGGCAATATAGTCCTTGAAACGACCGGGTATTGGTTTGGCAAAATTATGAATATAACCTAATATGGTGTAACAATCTTTCAGCTCGTCAGCAATAATACGAACGGCGTAAATATCATATATTTCATCGATTGTTTTGTTTTTGGAAATAGTTTTTTGATAGATACTGTATAAATTTTTCATTCGGCCGGAGATGCGGAAATTGGTAATATGTTGTTTGGCCAAATATTTTTTGATATTTTTGATTACTTTATCAATGTATTTTTTGCCTTTGGTGGTTTTAGCATGTAAAACATTGATAAGATCGATGTACTCTTGCGGATAAAGATATTTGAAACATAAATCTTCCAATTCTGATTTAATGGGCCAAAGACCCAAACGGTTGGCCAACGGAACATAAATTTCCAGCGTCTCACTGGCGATACGAGCTTGCTTACCGGGGTCGACATATTGCAAAGTACGAATATTGTGCAACCGATCAGCCAATTTAATAACGACTACGCGCAAATCTTTGGCCATAGCTAAAAATAATTTACGAAGTGATTCGAGCTGACGCAAATCTTCCAATGATTTGGCCGAAGAAGCGATTTTTGTTAGACGGACTTGACTAACCTTAGTAACACCATTGACTAGATGAAAAATATCTTCTCCAAATTCTTGCTGTAGCTCTCTGTCGGTGATTGAAGTGTCTTCCAAAATATCATGAAGCAAGCCGGCAATGACGCTGTCACGATCGGCATTCAATTCGGCCAAAATGATGGCAGTGTGTAATAGATGATGAACATAAGGTTCGCCAGACAAGCGACTCTGTCCTTGATGAGCGGCCGAAGCAAACAGGTATGCTTGGTGGATTTTTTCGCGATCGGTTTCGCGGAGATATTTAGTTTTTGATTGTAGCTCTTTGTACAAACGAGCGGTATTTAATTTTGTTGATGTCATGAAAATATTTGTGGCGAAATATCAGACGTTTTTAATATTATATCAATTTTTGAAATAGAAATGTAAAAAAATAACTTATCGTGGATGATAAGCTATTTTTTGAAAATTTACTTTTTGACCTTGACGAGAAGAAGAGTGTTCTGGTGTTTTTTGACCGAAATTGTGTCGCCGGGTCGAAAACGATTATCCAGTAAACCTTCCGCCAATGGATCTTCGATGGTTTGTTGAATAGTACGACGAATCGGCCTAGCACCGTATTCCGGATCGTAACCAATTTTAATAATCTGCTCTTTGGCTTTGACACCAATACGCAATTTGATGTGTTGTTCTAATAATCGATCGGATAATTCTTTTAGTTGTAAATCGACAATTTTGGATATGGCAGTTTGGTTAAGCGGCTTGAATACAATTATTTTATCGACACGATTGATAAATTCGGGACGAAAATGATCGCGCACCTTTTTCATAACATGTTCACGAACGGACTCGTAGTTGGGTTCAATAGTTCGATCTTGAATGTCAAAGCCAATTTTGGCTTGTTCCTTGAATTCTTTGAGTCCGAGGTTGGAGGTCATGATGATAATCGTGTTACGAAAATTGACTTTTTTCCCTTTGGCATCTGTTAATTCTCCATCTTCAAGAATTTGTAATAATAAATTGAATACATCGGGATGAGCTTTTTCAATTTCATCAAAAAGAACAATAGAATATGGTTTGCGGCGAACCGCTTCGGTTAGCTTTCCGCCTTCGTCATAACCGACATAGCCGGCCGGAGCGCCAATAAGTTGAGCGGTATGATGACGCTCCATAAATTCGCTCATGTCAATTTTGATCAATGACTTTTCTGATTCATAGATTTCTCGGGCCAATACTTTGGCTAATTCGGTCTTGCCAACACCGGTGGGACCAAGGAAAATAAAGGAACCGAGTGGACGACGAGGATTGGCAATACCAGTGCGAGAGCGTTTGATAGTAGCGGCGATTTCGTTGACTGCCTCTGTCTGACCAATAATGTGTTGATTCAAAATTTGTGCCAAATTGGAATACTTGGTTTGTTGCGAGCTAACCAATCTGTTGACGGGGACACCGGTCCATTTTGAAACAACGGTGGCAATATCTTCAGCGGTGATAACTGTTTTCTGTGCTCGATTATGTTTTTCATTTTGTTTGTGTAAATCAGCAATTTTTTTTGACAATGATGCTTCTTCGTCGCGATACATGGCTGCCTTTTCATAATCCTGGTTGGCAACCGCATTTTCTTTGGCCAAAGTTATATCATCAAGCTTGGTAG
>DAIREY010000020.1:0-12648 GCA_036795335.1 Patescibacteria group bacterium | reverse complement strand
AGCCGACGGGGCTCGAACCCGCGACCTCAGCCGTGACAGGGCTGCGTTCTAACCAGACTGAACTACGGCTCCAAAGTCAGCCACAAATAAATATTACTATTATCCGTTAAAAAAATCCAGTCCTAACTTTGCTTAACTTTAAAAAACACCCAAATTTTTAATTCCTTTTTTTGCTCTTCCAACCAATCGCTAAAAGTCCCTTTTACTTCTCCCTTTTTTTCATCAACTTTGATAATATGCCAACCATAGCTTGTCTGTACCAGATTACTCACCTGACCTTTTTCCAAAGCAAAAGCTGCATTTTCAAACTCCGGCATCATTACCCCTCGAGCAAAAAAACCTAAATCTCCACCACTATCTTTCGAACCAGGATCTTCACTAAATTCTTTTGCTAAATCTTCGAAACTTTCTCCATTGTTGATTCTGTCCAAGACGCTTTGCGCTTTTGCTTTAACTTCATTCTTTTGATCATCAGTCATGCTCTCGGTTGTTGCAAACAAAATATGTCTGGCGCTCACTTGTTCAATTTTATCTTCCTGCAAAGCCTGACTCAACAAACTAATATACACCCTGTGTTTAAACTCGTCGGCATTCCAACCAAATTTATCCTTAAGAATTGATTGAAAATTTTCCTCCCCTCCGTTCTGTTGGACAATTTTATCATACTCTTCATTTAATTTGGCATCATCTACTGTTACGCCATATTTCTTTGCCAAAGCAATAATCACTTTTTCACTGATTAAATTATCCGACACTTGCTCACGATCTTTATCGGAAATCTGACAATCCGTCCCAACTTCTTCACAAGCCCGCAACACCAAGTCCAATTCATTCCAATAACTTGTCATTGCAATCGGACTCATTTCCACCATCGCCATCGGAAAATGTAAAGTCGTCGCCACCGCCCTCACAACTTGATTGTCATCTTTCTTCAAACCATACAAAAACACCCCTTCCAATATCAACAACAAAACCACCAATCCTAGCACAATCGTTAGCACTGATTTGACATCCACCGACTTTTTCGGAATTGCCGGTTTGAAACTCTCCCCTTCACTACTCTCATTAACATCACTTATTATTTCTTCATTTTTCTCATTCTTTTCTTCCGAATACATCATAATATTTATTAATTATTAAGATTAAAACTTAAATTATATCAAAAATGGTGGCAACCAAGTAGCCGTTACCAACACTATCGACATCAAAAATACACCTACCAAAATATACTCGATCACTACTCTTTTTGTCAAAACTCTTTCCAGCCAATGGCTTAACAAACCCCAAAAAATATACATCGCCACTACCAGCACAATACTCTTTGCCGAAGGGTCAACCGGCCAAAAGCTAACAATCAAAAAAATTTCTGACATGATCAAACTAAACAACACCGTATACAATATCGTACTCGATCGATCTAATCCACTTGCCCACAGTATTGAATAAAATATCATAAAACCAAAACCGACCACCAACAACATCAACAACCATAACGGTAAAGCAAAACCCACACTAATATGAAAAATCGAATAAAAAAGCAAATAAGCCGCTATCAACGAAACAAAAGAAAAATTCAGTCTAGTAATCAAAAAACTTTTAAAAGGAAACTGACTAACATACAACATCAAAAAATATATACAAATCGCTCCGGTCACATACACTATCTGCCGAAAAACCAACTTGGGCATAAAAAAACTAAACGACAACACTCCGATCGACAACAATATTGGCAACATTGAACGACGGATCACTCCTTCTTCCCAATTGCCATTCATCATCCACAATACCCCACCCACCACCAACATCAACACAATAAAACTTCCCCACAACATCAAATCCGGAAAAAAAGCGAACAACTCTAATACTCCTAAAAATACCAACCCGACAACCAAAGGTTTTAATTTTAAATAATTTGTCATATTTGGATTATAATTCAAAATCCTTACCAAGCACCAGTTGACAATCCGCGTCTGTCACTCCTGCCGAAATCTCTTCGTAATTTTTGATAAATGGCCATTTCTCAGCAAGATATGTTTTGGCCAATTTTAATTTTTCTTTCGTACACAATACTTTTGTTTGTTCGATTTCCTCAGCATTGCCAACATTCAATACCTCATTTTCATCTTGCTTTATGCTATCCGCTACCCCGCTCGCCAAACCAACTCGGTTTGTTGCATTCAACACTTCAAACGAGATTTTTTCATCTTCTTTTTTACCCACAGTATTCAACTGCTCGTCCACAAATTCTTGTATTTCAGTGAAATCGCCAGTCTGCGGTTGCAAAACATATACTCCATCAATATTGCCATCTTGCAACATTCCCTCCGACGTGTTATCAAAAACAAAGTTATTAATGCTTACATCATCCCCCCAGTCTTTTACCAATTCAGCAATTCTCTCCCACTCCCATACTTTGATATTTGTCTCCAAGTGATCGGACACAACATCAATTAATTGAATTAATACTTTTCCTCCCTCAACCAAACCTTTGGACAAGAAAGCTTTTTTCATCGCCCACATAATTTGTTGCTGCCGTCGAGCTCGGTCAAAGTCACTGGTTGTTTGTCGACTACGCGCATACATTAAGGCTGTCTTACCATCCAAGTGACGTTCTCCCGCGTCAATCGAGAATATCTGATAACCACCATATCCGTCGGGATACAGATAATCATAAATATCCTCTTCAACCGTCACATCCACTCCGCCCAACAAATCCACCGCCTCAACAAAACCATCAAAATCAATTTTGACATAATAATCTATCGGCTGATCCAGTACTTTGGTCACTGTGTCTTCCAACGTTTCTATCCCACCACCGGCCGCGTCATAATTTTTCCCCAACGAATAAGCGGCATTAATTTTGCTATAACCGAAACCGGGTATCTCCAAATATAGATCTCTGGGAATGGAAAACATATCTATTTCATGATTTTTCGTATCAATCGAGGCAAAAATTATTGTATCGGTTAAATCGGGTGCCACATTGTCTCCTCCGGCTATTCCCGTCAATAATACATTAACTCTTCCTTCTCTTTCACCTTTCAAACGACGATTGCCAATACCAATCGATTGACCAATATTGGACCAAAAACTATTATTGCTATCAGTGCCATCGCTACCGCTCTGATTACCATTAGCTGCCATTAGCCTGTAACCAATCAAACCCAAATACAAAACAAATAGTGCTCCAAAAAAAGCAATCGGCACATACCACCAACTAAATATTTTTTTCATTAAAACTTTATTATTGTAAACATTAACAAAATAATTGTATCAAAAATAACCGAATATTTTAAGCAATTTTTCAGAAACAAACACTGGAGCCAGCACTTCAAACTTTATAAAAAAATGATTAATTTTTACATCAAAAAAATTTTGCTTATCGACCTAAATCATTTATACTAAGTAAGTAATTCGTAGTTATTTTTATTATATGAACCAAGAAAAAACATCACTTATGATTATTGCTGAGTTTATTTGGGAGATGATCAAAACCGCTCTCACCGTAATTATCATCGTCTATCTCATCAAAACATTTGTCTTTCAATTATTTATTGTCGATGGCCAAAGTATGGAGCCAAACTTTCACAACAATCAAATGCTCTTAGTTGACAAACTAACCTATCATTTTCGTGTCCCCAAAAGAGGTGAAGTAATTGTTTTTCAAAAACCGAACGAACCAACTCAAGTAAACTTTATCAAACGGATTATCGGATTACCACACGAAACGATCACTATCAAAGACGGACACGTCATTGTTACCAACAGTACCAACCAGGAAGTAATTCTACAAGAAGATTACCTAACCGCCAACAATATTACCAACGGTAATCAGGAGTTTACTTTGGGAGACAATGAAGTATTTGTTCTTGGCGACAATCGCACCAATTCACAAGATTCTCGTGTAATCGGACCGGTCAACTACAATTTGATTGCCGGCCGAGCACTATTTACCTATTGGCCTATCAAAGAAGCTTATTGGATATTTACTCCCACCTACAATCTTAATATTATTTTTTCTTCTCCACTACAATCTGAACTCCATTCAATCGTAGATAATCTCTAATTGTATTCACCAAACTTTTTTCTTCATGAGGCAAAAGACTCCTTTTGCCTTTATATTTTATTCTAATGGTCACTGGCTTCATACCTACTTGCTGAATTCTGACTAATCCTATCTTTTTGGCCACTTCATTGGTTAATTGTAAATCTCTTGCAAACTCATCCCACTGACTTTGATCAATTACTTTTCGCCCATTATCAGCCACCAAAACAATTTGATCCAATAAATGATTAATATTTTTTCCAGTCTTAGCCGAACCAAACACAACTGGCAACCAATAAATATATTGCAACTTATGTAGCATACCTTCGACAAATTTATCCTGACTTATTCCTCTCTCTTCCGCCAAATCCCATTTGTTTACAAACAATACTATTCCCTTCCTGACTTGCAATATCATATCAATAATCATCAAATCTCGCTTCGTCAAACCTTCTATTCCGTCAATCATCATCACCGCCACCTCCGATTCTCTCAAGGCAGTTACGGAACGCATGATACTATATTTTGCCATCTTCTCTACGTATTGTTTGGAATTTCGACATACTCCAGCCGTGTCAAACAATACGATTTCTCTTTGTTTATAAATTAAGTCGATTTCTCCCACGTCTCTCGTTGTTCCGGCCACACTGCTTACCACTCTTTTTTCCTCACCAAAAATTTGATTTACTAAAGAAGACTTACCCACATTCGGCCTCCCCATCAAACACACTTTGATTTTGCTATCATCACCATCATCTGACATCACTTTTTTTGGCAAACGCTTTACCACATAATCCAACAAATCACCTACCCCTATTCCATCTATTGCCGACAAAGCAAAAATGTCCTTAAAACCAAACTTCTCATACAAACCAACATTTTCCTTTGCTTCCTTTTTGTCAGATTTATTAACTACCAAAATCACTTTTTCAAATTTCTTCCGTAAATTACGAACAATCTTCTCATCTTCATTCATTACACCCGCCGATCCATCAACCACCCATAGAATAACATCCGCTTCTTCAATCGATTCGGATATTTGTTTTTCCACCGATCTAATTATTTCATCAGATTCCTTTTCTCCGTATATCCCCGCCGTATCCGCCAACCAAAACGTACTGCCCAACCATTCAGCAGTTGCCAATACCACATCTCTGGTTGTCCCGGCCACATCGGTTACAATCGACTTCCTTCGCCCAATAATTCGATTGAACAATGTTGATTTTCCCACATTTGCCCTGCCTACAATTGCCACCAAACCAATCTGCTTGTTTTTTTTGTTAGCTCTCATCTTTAAAAAAGTTACTTATTTCTATATCAAAAATTATCTCTATTATAATTCTTTCACTATGCCATATTTATAACAACTGTTCAATCTGCCGACCATATTGTTTTTCAAAAAATCTTCTATCTCCCATAAATATCTCTCCACCTTCATTAATCATATTTGATAAAAAATTAATTTTTGCCGCCACCCGCGGAATGGTATATAAGTCAAAATAGTCGTCACCAAAATTCATTGCTCGATAAGTTGTCACCAATTCTCCCGGCACATCAAAGGGTAAAGCGTCAATATATATCATATCAAATTTCAATTCGCCAACCGCCAACTCGGCCACTTGCCGCCAACTGCAACAAATTCGCACATTTTTTTGCTTTTTTACCAACCTTCTTCTTTTTTTCCAATTTTTAAAAGTCATCACTTTCTTTTCTCGAATCTCATCGATATTATTTATCATATATTCATCCATCTTCGCCAATGATCCAAAAATCAACAAGCCATTCTTCATCGATCCCATTTTTCCCAATATCGACCCGTTAATTTTCAATAAATTTATTTTGTCCCGGTCTTTTCTTTCAAAACAACAATTATCTTGTCTTCCCAACAATTCCTGCCAATATTTTTCTCCAAATTTGGCTATTGATTTAGTTCCCATCAACACTTTCGTCTTGCCCGCAAACAAACTGGCCAAATTCTTGGCAAAGATATTTACCGATACCTCCATTTCCCCCACTACGATCTGCATAATATTATTTTGAAAATCTAGAAAATCCGCCAAATCTCTTTCTATTCGGCTTACCAAATAATTGTATCGGCCCACATAATTAACCATCTTTTCCACCATTTTTGCTGTTTGATGTATTATTGACTGAAAATTTTGTCCGGCCAGTACGCCCGGTGTAACATCCAGCTGATAATAACCATTAGCTTGTCGTCCACCACTCGACCTCACTATCATCTTTAGAGAACCAAACCACATTTTTAAATCCAACAAAATATCATTAATAAAATCTTTGTCTTGTTTTAAATAAGCGGCACTTTTTGCCTCATTCAGTATTTGTTTCCATTTCTCTTCATCAATAACCCGCTTAGTCATTTCCGTAAATCCGTCTTCCGGCAAAATTTCTTCAGTCCAATACAAAACATTTGCCCCACTCTTCTCTTGCCATCCATGATAAGTCGTTATTAATGGCAATCCCGCATCTTCATAATATTTTTTTCGTTCATCAAAAAAACATTGACCAAGACATTTATATTCCCAACATGACACCTTCGCTATCGATTTCTTTTCATCAAATGACCATACTATATCCGCCAAATACCCATCCCAAAAACCTCTTGTTGCTCTGATTATTATTTTTACCAAAATTCCGATCAAAGCACTATCCAGGCTATCTCTTTTAAACAATTCTTTCAAAGAATTACGACACACATATCTAGAACGGACATCCAAATTGGCCACCTGATATTTTTTTCTTATTCTGCCAAACACCTGATCGGACACCACCATTACCATTCCATCATTTCCACTCATGATTTCCAATGCTTCATCCAAATTCATTTCTTTAATACACACATCATTTTTCACCGCTACTAGATTTTTTTTATTATTGATAATTACCTTATTCGCACAACCGCTATTTGATATTTTTTCACTCACTTTTTTTACTTCGTCAAACAAAAACGCATAATCCCATTTTCCCTTACTCAATATCTCCTTGATTCTAGCCACAGCTTTGTCCGGCAACCTATTAACGCCTTGACACAAATATTTATACAAAATCATCACTGCTAAAGCATCATTTAAAGCTCGATGAGCATCGTATTTCCAGTCGATATACTCCATCAGTGATTCCAACGAATACGATTCCAAATCAAACAACAACATACTGGCTATATACCAAGTATCCATCACTAAACAATTGGCAAAATCGACTCCATTATTTTTCAAAAAACCCAGATCGAAACCAATGTTATGACCCAAAACAACACTTACATCGCTCCCGGCGAAATCCAAAATCATCTTTCGCACCTCTTTCCAAACCGGCGCATTTTTTAATTCCTCTTCTTCAATTCCGGTAATATTTTTTACAATTGGATCCAACATTTTGTCATAATACACCAAGCTGGAAAATCTACCAATTTCTCCTTCATCATCAAATTTTATCATTCCCACTTCAATGATTTTATCCGTTTCCAAATTCAAACCGGTCGTTTCCAAATCCAGTGATAAATATATATTTCTTTTCATCGACAATTATTTACTTCTAAAAAACCAACTCATTATTTGTTTGATATATAAGTTGGTAAAATCAAATTATTTGTCCAAACAAATTTTTTGCTACAAACGACGCATTTTAACTTCTGTCTTCCAAAATTCCATTGTATCGCCTTCTTCCACCTCAATATTCCCGGCTAGCCCGATACCACAATCGTTGTGTTCATTAACATGGTCCACCGCATCTGTTCCTTTTTGTAAATTTTCCACCTTGGCTTCACCGATTTTCTCACCTCCCCGAAACACAATCACTTCCAATGACTTTTCCACTCTTCCTTTGGTAATATTAACACCCAAGATTCTGAATTTTTTACCATGTGTAAACACTTTCAATACTTTTCCTTTACCAACCTTTGTTTTCACTTCTTCCGGTGCCAACAATCCTTCCAAGGCCGCTGTCACATCATCAATCAAACGATATATCACATCGTAATCGGAAATTTTCACTCCCATTTTTTTAGCAATTTTCAATGCATTCGGCTCGACTTTCGACCGAAAAGACAATATCAAAGCATTTGACGAAGCAGCCATCATCACATCTGATTCGTTTACTTGTCCCACCGCCTCATGCAATATCGTCACTTTGACTTCATTGGTTCGAAGATTATCCAAAGATGACTTAATCGCCTCCAACGAACCCTGTACATCTACTTTCAACACAATCGGCAACTCGTTTATTCGGCCTTCTCGCACTGCTTGTGACAATTCTGCCATTCCCACTGATTTGGTCCGAATACCTTTTGATAACATATTTCTCTTACGTTGATCCACAATCATTTTGGCCACTTTCACCCCTTCCACTCCATACATCGTATCACCAAATTCCGGCACATCCGTCAAACCGGCAATCCTCACCGGGTCAGATGGAAAAGCCTTTGTTATTCGATCTCCTTTGTAATCCACCATCGCTCGCACTACGCCATCCGTCATTCCCGCTACCACTGCATCTCGAACACTCAAACTACCTTGTGTCACCATTACTGTGGCCACCGGACCCACTCGTTTGCTCAAATGTGCCTCAATTACTACCGCTTGGGCTGGACCATCGTAATAGGCTTTCAAATCTTCCATCTCGGCTACCAACAAAATCATTTCCAACAAATTATCAATACCTTCACCGGTTTTAGCCGAAGTTTGTACCATAATTGTCTTTCCGCCCCATTCTTCAGAAATCAAGTTATAATCTGACAACTCTCTTTTTACCCGATCCACATTTGCTCCGGGTTTATCAATCTTGTTAATCGCTATCACAATTGGCACCCCAGCCGCTCTGGCATGATTAATCGCTTCCACTGTCTGCGGTTTCACCCCATCGTCAGCCGCTACCACCAACACCGCCACATCCGTCAACTTTGCCCCGTGTGCTCGCATTGCCGAAAACGCTTTATGACCAGGTGTGTCCAAAAATGTAATTTTTTTACCATTTTTAACAACCTGATATGCTCCCATGTGTTGTGTAATTCCACCTGATTCCGATGCTACTACTTGTGCGTGTCTAATTTGATCAAGAATTGATGTCTTGCCATGATCGACGTGTCCCATCACTGTCACAATCGGGGGACGACTACGAAATGTATCATCTGCATATTTTTCCAAACTCCTCAACTTTATTTCAAGATCATCTTCTTTTTCTTTTTCCAGCTCCACTTCAAATCCCAAATCCTCCCCAATAATTGCCGCTGTCTCGAAATCAATTCTTTCGTTGATGTTTGCCAAAACTCCATTTTTCATCAATTCTTTAATTATATCCGCCACCGGTAATTGCATTTTCTGCGCCAATTCACCAACGCTTACCGAAGAACTAATAAATATTTTTGATAACTGACTTTGACTTGCATCAACCAAACCAGTTTCCTCAGCTATGTCAGTCACTTGCTCTTTTACTTCTTGCCCAATTTTATTATCAAACTTATGATGATCTTCTGATATTTTTTCCGTTTTTTCTATTTTCAATTTTTCATTCTTTGACAAACCCTCTATTTTTTCAGATGTTGTCTTATTTTCAATCTCATCATCAGCTGGCTTAATACGTCTTTCAATCTCTACTGCCAATTCATCATTAAAAACATTGGCCTTCGGACTTACTCCCAAATACAAACCCTGAATCTTGGTCCGCAAGACTTTTGTATCCATTCCCAATTTTTTCGCTAATTCTGAGATTTTAACACTCATAAATTTATATCTTATTTTGCAAAAAATATTATTAATTATGAAATCTTCAATTGCTCATGTCCATTTGTATTCTGATTTTCTCCGCCACTATGCAACCCTCTTTGTCGATCAGCCTCTTCGTCCAAGTCTGACAAAAAAGTAATTGAAGCCACTCCGTCACCCTTGCCAATCCTCATCACAATCACTCCTTGAGTAGCCCTACCCATCATTCTAATCTTTTCAATTGGCGTACGAATTACCTGACCATTGGCGGAAATTGCCACCAAATCACCTGAATATCCTTTGATTACAATTTTTGTGTCCACAATATCACCGTTTTTCTTAGTAATCTTGGCTGTTTTTATACCAATTCCACCCCGATTTTGAATTTTGTACTGAGACAAATTCGTCCTCTTTCCATACCCTTTTTTGGTAATTACCAACAAACTTCCTTCTTCATGCAATGTATTCATACTTACAACTTCATCATCTTGTCTCAATTTTATTCCTCGTACACCTGACGCATTCCGACCCATACCCCGTACATCACCTTCTTTGAAACGGATCGACTGACCTTTCTTGGTTACCAACATCACTTCATCCATACCGTAAGTAACCTTTACCCATTTCAATTCATCATCCGGGTTTAGCTTAATAGCCAGCAAGCCACTCTTTCGCACCTTCTTGAAATATCGCATTTCTGTCTTTTTGACCCTACCTTTCTTGGTAGCCATAAATAAATATTTGCCCCGTCGATAATCATCGATAGTAATCACTCCCGAAATTTTTTCTTCCGGACCCAATTGTAATAAATTTACTGCTGCCAAACCTTTTGCTTGTCTTGATGCCAACGGAATTTCATAAACTTTGGATTGAAAAACCCGACCGGATGATGTAAAAAACAAAATATCATCATGATTGTAAGTCACCAAGAAATGATCCACTACATCTTCTTCTTTCATCGTCATACCGATTACTCCTTTCCCACCTCGCTTTTGCGCTTTATATGTATCACTCGGCAAACGTTTGATATATCCACCGCGGGTAACCGACACGATCACTTGTTCATTGGGTATCAAAGCTTCGCTTTCCAATTTACCCAATGGATTTTTATACACCTTTGTCCGACGTGCATCACTATATTTTTGCTTCAATGTCAACAACTCATCTTTGATTATTTTTTTAACTTTTTCATCTGAAGCCAAGATTTCTTGCAACTCTTTGATCTTCTTTATTAATTCCGCTAATTCATCCAAAATTTTCTTGCGTTCCAAACCGGCCAAAGTTTGCAAACGCATATCCAAAATTGCATTTGTTTGAATATCGCTAAAGCCAAACTTCTTCACCAAATTCTTATGCGCTTCTTCACGATTGGCTGATTTCTTAATAGTGGCAATCACCTCGTCAATTACATCCAATGCTTTTTTTAAACCTTCCAAAATATGCGCTCTTTCCTCCGCTTTCCGCAATTCAAACTTGGTTCGTCGTACCACCACTTCATGACGATGACTGATAAAATATTCCAACGCCATTGGCAAAGTCAGCACTTTGGGTTGAATCTCATCCACCAACGCCAAAACATTAGCCGGGAAAGAAGTCTGCATCGGCGTATATTTGTACAATTGATTTAAAATCTTATTGGCATATGCGTCTTTTTTCAAATCACACACAATTCTCACACCATCTTTATCTGATTCATCACGCAAATCGGAAATACCCACAATCTTCTTTTCTTTTACCAAATTGGCGATTTTCTCCACCAATGTCGCCTTATTAACCATGTACGGTATTTCATGCACAATAATCTTTTTTTTATCATTCTTGGTTTCCACAATTTCTGCAATTGCTCTAACCATAATTTTGCCTCTACCGGTTGCATACACATTTTTGATATCTTCGTATCCGTAAATCGCTCCACCGGTCGGGAAATCGGGACCTTTAACAAATTCCATCAACTCATCAATCGTAATCTCCGGATTATCAATATAGGCCACTGTCGCATCCACAATTTCCCCCAAATTGTGTGGTGGAATGTTTGTTGCCATTCCCACCGCAATTCCACTCGAACCGTTTAATAACAAATTTGGCAACAATGATGGCAGCACACTTGGTTCTTTCAACCTGCCGTCATAATTATCTCGCCACTCCACCGTATCTTTCTCAATATCATTCAGCATTTCATCAGCAATTTTTTGCATCTTTGCCTCGGTATAACGATAGGCAGCCGCGCTATCTCCATCCATTGAACCAAAATTTCCTTGCCCCCACACCAACGGATAGCGGAGTGACCAATCCTGTGCCATACGCACCAAACTGTCATAAACAGCCGTATCACCATGCGGATGATATTTACCCAACACATCACCCACAATAGTCGCGCACTTTCGAAACTTAGTATTATATCTCAATCCAATTTCATGCATTACGTACAAAATACGTCTATGTACTGGTTTAAAACCATCCCGTGCATCCGGCAAAGCTCTTTGTACTATGACACTCATCGCGTAATCCAAATAGGACTTTTCCATTTCGTCCACGATGTTTACTTGCCGAATATATCCGATATTCTGTTTTAAATCCAATTCGCTCTGATTGTTTTCATTTTTATCAATATTGGCCATACTTTTTTTCAAATAGTATAAAAATCAAACAAAAATATTTTATTATAAATCCAAATTAATTACATCTTTGGCGTGTGTTTGAATAAAATGCTTTCTCGGTGGCACTTCATCACCCATCAACACTCGAAAAGTTTTATCCGCTTCTTGAGCATCTTCGATAGAAATCTTCTTCATTACTCTGTTCACTGGATCCATTGTCGTTTCCCATAGTTGATCCGGATTCATTTCACCTAAGCCTTTGTAACGTTGAATAGAAATGCCCTTCAAATTG
>DAIREY010000090.1:0-2525 GCA_036795335.1 Patescibacteria group bacterium | reverse complement strand
GAAGCGAATATTCTTTATCGGGTATCTCATTAATAACAATATGCAAGGATCAATAGCCAATAATCAATTTAAGCGCAAGAAATCCTAAACACTAATAATAATATGCAAGACGCGATATGCAATATGCAATGAATCGCAAAGGATCAAGGATCAATATCCAATATTTAATTAAATCGCCAGAAATTTCAAATCCCAAACGCCAAACATATAATAATAATTAATGAGATAATAAATTATTTGGATATTGAAAATTGTAACTTGATATTTTATTTACTTATTTAAGATAAACGACAAACATGTTTCGAACACATACTTGCGGAGAATTAAAAAAAGAAAACGAGGGAGAAAAAGTTGTGGTGGCCGGTTGGGTACACAAAAAACGTGATCTGGGCGGACTGATTTTTATCGATCTGCGCGATCGATATGGTATAACACAAGTTACTATCAATCCGGAAAACAAAGAAGCGATTAAGATCGGAGAAAGTCTTCACTATGAATACGTTATTAAAGTAAGCGGTATAGTGAATAAACGGGAAGAAAAAAATATCAATGCCGAAATACCGACCGGTGAGATCGAAGTGGTGGCTGACGCGATCGAAATATTGAGTAAAGCGGAAGCACAACCGTTTGAAGTTTTTGAAACGGAAAAAGAAGAGGTCAAAGAAGAATTGCGGTTGCAATATCGTTATCTCGATTTGCGCCGAAAGAAATTGCAGGATAATATCAGATTTCGCAACGATATGGTGCAATATATTCATCACTATATGCAACACCGCAACTTTTTGCATATCGATACACCAATTTTGACTTCTTCCAGTCCGGAAGGAGCGCGTGATTTTTTGGTACCAAGCCGACTGCACCCGGGAAAATTTTACGCTCTGCCGCAAGCGCCGCAACAATACAAACAATTGCTGATGGTAGCCGGTTTTGACAAATATTATCAAATCGCTGTTTGTTTGCGAGATGAAGACCCACGAGCTGACCGTTCGCCGGGCGAATTTTACCAGCTTGATGTGGAAACCAGTTTCAAAACTTCGGCGGAATTTTTTGAAGAGATGGAGCCACTGTTTGTCGAGTTGACGGAAAATTTGACAACCAAGAAAGTAAAAGATCGAAAATTACCACGCATCCCGTTTGCGGAGGCGATGGACAAATACGGCAGTGACCGACCGGATTTGCGATTTGAATTACTAATCAATAATATTTCCGAATGGGCCAAAAAAACCAGCTTCAATGTGTTTGCCCAAGCCGAATACTGTCGAGCTATTGTAGCGGAAAAAGGAGTGGATTTTTCACGCAAAGAAATTGATGAGCTGGAAACGCAAGCCAAAAAGATGGGCGCCAAGGGTTTGGCGTGGACCAAATATGTCGATGGCAAATTTGATGGCGGAGTGGCCAAGTTTTTCAGTGAAACCGAATTGGCGGATTTAAAAAATATATTGGAGATAAAAAATAATGCTTTGATATTGTTTGTGGCGGATAACTGGAAAGTGTCTTGCGATGCTTTGGGACGAATACGGCAAATATTGGGTAAAAAATTGAATTTGATCGACGAAAATGTAATCGCTTGGGCTTGGATTGTGGACTTTCCCATGTTCGAAAAAGATCCAATTAGCGGCAAGATAGATTTTGCACACAACCCATTTAGTTTGCCGCAGGGCGGATTGGAGGCACTAAATAGCCAAGACCCATTAACGATCAAAGCCGATCAATATGACATTATCGCCAACGGATACGAATTATCCAGTGGCGCGGTGCGCAATTACGACAAGGAAACAATGATCAAGGCGTTTGAAATTGTCGGATACGACAAAGAATACGTTGAGAAAAAATTCGGCGGAATGCTATCGGCTTTTGCTTTTGGTGCACCACCAACTTGCGGCTTTGCTCCCGGCATCGAACGTTTGTGTATGGTGCTACTGGGCGAAGAAAATATCCGCAACGTGATCGCTTTCCCAAAAAATAACCAAGCGGAAGACATGATGATGAATGCGCCAAGTGAGGTAAGTGAAGAGCAACTCGCGGAATTGGGGTTGCAGGTGGTGAAGAATGGGTAAAATAATTTTATTTATCTAGTTAACAAGCATATGGTTGCTTTGATATTATTAGTAATTTTTATTTTATCAATTTTGTGCTGTTGTAAGGTGGTTTTTGCAAATAAAGATGCAATAAATAAATATATTTGGCTATTTGATTTTGTAATATTTGTTTATTTGTGCAAAGATTTTACCTTCTACGTTAGAAAAATAATTATTGGTGAATTACATCCATTAGTTTTGGATGAGTTATTTTATAAGTTAAAAATATTTTTTGTTATTCTGGCAATTTTGACTATAACCTTTTTGATTAAGGAAATTTATTATTTTTGGAAATTCAAAGAAGATAGAAAAAAAAGAAGACTTACAATAATATTGTTTTATTCATTCGTTGGTTTGATTGCAAATTCTCTACTATTTCTTTTTATTTATTCGAGTTTCAACTATGTCGAAGATCTCTCAACCGTAACACCTATAATGATTAAATAA
>DAIREY010000089.1:0-2569 GCA_036795335.1 Patescibacteria group bacterium | reverse complement strand
GAAGTGAAAGATGCACATGTGATAGATGAGATTCGGAGTCGAGTCAAAGAGACATTGGTGTTGTATAAGTTTGTCGAAGCAACCAATTCTACGATAGAAAAAATGATGGCGGAAATTGATATGGATTTGATAAAAAAATATGCCAGTGGCGATATCAAAGATATTGTGAATTATGTTGTTAGAAAACATGAATCAAAGATAGAAAGTAAGAATATTTTGGAAGGGTTTGGAAAAAGTGAAGAATATTTTGTCCGGGGAAGTAAAGAAAAGATGGAAAAATTGAAGGAAGCGATTGAATATAGAAAAGAAATGGATAAAATAGTGCTCGCATTGAAATTATTGGAAGCGGCAGCTAGGGGTTATGATGCTGAGCAAATAAAGGAAATATATAAAAAATATAAGAATATAAAAACAGATAAGAAAAGAATTAAAGTATATCCGAAAGAATTAAAGAGATTGTACAGGTATATGAATAAATATGAAAGACTAGTCCAATGGTTGGAAGGAAAAGAAGATGTGGAAGAGGCAAGAAAAATTAGTTTTGAAGAATACGAAACATACAAAAATATTTTGTTCAAAGAAAAAGATTTTCAGAAAATAACCAAAGAGGAAAAAGCGTTTAAAATGTGTTTGGATGAGGAAATTGATTTGTTGGAAAACGGAGAAAAAAGAAAGAAGGTGTGTAAAATTTAATATTTTTGTTTTTCTTTGAGTTATAATAATATCAGATGTGTTAATTTTTATCTGATATTATTTTTTTATGATCAAATATTTGCGAGGCAGGTTGATAGAGGTAAGTGACAATGGTTTGTTGATTGAGGTGGGTGGAGTGGGTTATGGCGTGGGATGTATTCGACAATTGGCAAATGATTGGCGAAAACGGGTGAATAAAGAAGTGCTGGTGTGGACTTTTTTAAAAATCAAAGAAGACGGAATGGAATTTTACGGTTTTGCCAATCAGGAAGAGGTGGATTTGTTTACCAAGTTGAACAATGTATCCGGTATCGGGCCGAAGTCGGCTTTGTCGATGATGAGTTTGGGTGAGGTGAGTGAATTGGTGGGGGCGATTGATAGAGCGGAAGTGAATTATATTACCAAGGCTAATGGGATTGGTAAAAAAACGGCACAACGATTGATCATGGAGCTAAAGGGCAAACTGGTGGTTGATGACGAAGAAAAAATTGATGATGATGTGTTGGGGGCATTGCAAAGCTTGGGATATACGCGGGGTGAATATGAAGAAATTGTGCGTTTGGTGCCGGAAGATTTGCAAACGAGTGAAGAAAAAATAAGTTGGTTGTTAAAAAAATTAGGCAAATGATAATGTCGATGATCGAGTTTGCAAAATAAACG
Organism: Patescibacteria group bacterium; assembly: GCA_036795335.1. Lineage (GTDB taxonomy): Bacteria > Patescibacteriota > JAHJAL01 > JAHJAL01 > JAHJAL01 > DAIREY01. Next base: position 1,216 of record DAIREY010000089.1, on the reverse strand, counting down.
TTTATAAAATATTTGGAAATAACAATTTTTTATGGCGATCGAATCAACAAAAAATAAAATTTTGGATCCGAAGATAAAAAGAGAAGATGAAGAGTTGGAAATCGGTTTGCGGCCGACCAACTTCAGGGAATATATTGGTCAAAAAAGATTGAAGGAAAATTTGATGATATATGTAAAGTCGGCCAAAAAAAGAAAAGAGCCGTTGGATCATGTGTTGTTGTATGGTCCACCCGGTTTGGGAAAAACTACTATGGCGGGAGTATTGGCCAAAGAGATGGACTCGAGTTTGAAGATTACTTCCGGGCCGGCGTTGGCCAGAACCGGTGATTTGGCGTCGATTTTGACCAATTTAAAAAAATTTGATTTTTTGTTTATTGATGAAATTCATCGATTGTCAAAGAATGTGGAAGAAGTGTTGTACACGGCAATGGAAGATTTTGCGGTAGATATTTTGATTGGCAAGGGGCCGGCTGCGAAAACGATGCGATTGAATATCGAACCATTTACTTTGATTGGAGCGACTACCAAGATTGGCGGTTTGACCGGTCCATTTCGAGATAGATTTGGAGTGGTGGAAAGATTGGATTATTATCTATTGGAAGAAATAGAACAAATCATGGCTGTGTCAGCCAAAAAGCTGGAAGTGGAATACGAGCGTGATGTCTTGAATGAGATGGCCAAATGTTGTCGTGGGACGCCGCGAGTGGCCAACAGACTATTGAAGCGACTAAGAGATTTTGCGGTAGTGGAAGGAGAAGGCGTGATAAATAAAGAAATCATGGAGCGGAGTTTGAAGGCGTTGCGGGTGGATCGAAACGGTTTGGATAGTTATGATAAGTTGTTGTTGGAAACCATGATTGACAAATTTGGCGGGGGGCCGGTGGGGTTGGATACTTTGGCGGCGGCGACCAGTGAAGATCGGGAAACGATCGAGTTGGTTAGTGAGCCGTATTTGTTGCGATTGGGGTTGATTGAGAAAACGAACCGAGGACGCAAAGTGACGGAAAGAGGGAGGAAGGTGATGAGGGGGGAGTAGAGTAATATGCAAGATGCAATACGCAATAGGCAATATGCAATTAAAATCGCAAGAAATTTCAAATCTCAAATTTCAAATTTCAAACAGGAAACAATAATCAAGGATCAATATCCAATATCCAATTAAAATCGCAAGGTAAAATTAGATAGTAACTCATTGTGTCATACCCGCCTTCCGGGG
>DAIREY010000088.1:0-2575 GCA_036795335.1 Patescibacteria group bacterium | reverse complement strand
ATTATGACTCGGACGGCAATTACATTATGAACGATGGCAGCGGCTACTATGACATCTACAGCAATTTTTGGAGTTGGAACGATACCATCTATCAGGGAGATGGCTATTACGACACAGATGGCAATTACGTCCTCTATGACGGCAGCGGTTATTTTGATACCAACGGCGATTGGCACGCATACGACGAAGGACAAAACAATATTATCAGCGACGATGCTATCGGCGAAGATGGTTACTTCGATGCTTACGGCAATTACATTTTATTTGATGGAACCGGCTATTTTGACGGCGAAGGTGTATTTCATGATTGGCTGGATTATTATGGCGACTACATAGACGAATGGAATCACCCCAATGGTGATATGGAATATTGGGATGATGGCGACATATATTGGGACGACTATTATTTTGATAATTATGATTATTATTCGGAAGAAGCAGTCGGATAAGAAGTGAAAAGTGGCACGAAATGAATATTTTTTGATAAGATGTATTTATGTAAATAATGATTACGGAAATTTTATGACTCAAGTTGATATCACCAAATTGGAAAATGATCTTGGTTTCTCGTTTCAAAATCAAAGTATTTTGAAAGAAGCCATGGTGCATCGTTCATATATCAATGAACACCACGATTGCGACACCGATCACAATGAAAGATTGGAATTTTTGGGAGATGCTGTTTTGGAATTGGTCGTTACTGATTATTTGTTTCACCACTACAAAAACCCGGAAGGTGAACTGACCAATTGGCGCGCGGCACTCGTGCGCGGCACTACGCTGAAGGAAGTGGCTGACAAATTAAAACTGGGTGAATATTTGTTTTTATCCAAAGGCGAAGAGTTGTCCGGGGGTAGAGAACGAGAATTGATCTTGGCCAACGTAGTCGAAGCTTTGATCGGAGCGATATACGAAGATCAAGGTTACGAACAGGCCAAAGAATTCATCTATCAAGAAATTGTCGTTAAATTGCCGTATATTCTGGAATCCAAATCATACTTGGACGCCAAAAGTAGATTTCAAGAATTGGCGCAAGAAAAGATTGGTATTACGCCAACCTACAAATTGGTATCAGAAAGCGGACCGGATCATGCCAAACAATTTTTGATGGCTGCTCTGATTGGCGAACAAGAATACGGACGCGGACATGGTAGCAGCAAACAATTGGCCGAACAAGAAGCTGCACATGATGCTTTGTCAAAATGGAATGAGGTATAAACCTTCTTTAATATTATTAATTATTTTGGTCGAGAGATGAAAAAAATTACAATCTATACTTCACCAACTTGCGGTCATTGTACTCAGCTAAAAGAATGGCTGGCTGAAAAAGAAGTAAAATATCAAGAAATAAATGTGATCGTCGATGCCGAGCAAAGAAAATATATTGTTGAAAAAACCGGACAGATGGGAGTGCCAGTCGTGGTTATTTCCGATGAAGACGGCAGCAACGAGCAAATTGTTTTGGGCTTTGATCAAGAACAAATCGCAAAATTGGGAAATATCTAACATTAAGGAGAAAAAAATATGAACAACATCACAAACTGGTTGTTGGCAATTATTATTGTTTTATTATTGGGCGGCGGAGTTTATTGGATATATACCAATCAAAATCCTCGATATACTAACACGAACAGTAACACCACTAGCGACAGCAGTACAACTGCCGCTACTGATACCAAAGATTTACCAAAATTATCAATGGAAATCAATGAAGCCGATCACAAACTTGGTCCGGATGATGCGCCGGTTAAGCTAGTAGAATATGCTGATTTCCAATGTCCGGCCTGTAAGCAATTGAGCCCTACTTTTATGAGTATGGCTGACAAATTTCCTGGCCAAGTGCAATTTGTCTATCGACATTTTCCATTGAGCTACCACCCGCTTTCCAAAGATGCCGCCCGAATTGCCGAAGGGGCTGCTGAACAAGGCAAATTTTTTGAAATGGCCGAATATTTCTTTACTACATCAGATTTTACTATTGATTCAGCTTATGAACATGCTGCCAGTCTGGGATTAGACATTGATAAAATCAAGAGCGATGTCGCTGCTGGTAAATATGATGCCGCAATCGACAAAGATTATAATTCCGGTCAAGAATCGGGAGTAGCCGGCACACCTACTTTGTATATGAACGGCACTCAATTGAGCTGGGAAGATACAACCGGATTGGAAAACACCATCAAAAAAGCTTTAGGCGAATAAGAATATTTATTATTCCATTTCAAGAACAACCATCAAACATGGTTGTTCTTGTTTATTACCGATATTTTCACAATAATAGTAATATGGAAAATATTTTTTATGAATTTAGCGGGCAGGAAGGACAGATTATCCTGATAATTGTAACATTAATAATAATGTTGATTGGTTTGGTTGGTGAAATACTGCCGGTGATTCCCGGCATGGTTTTGATATGGATTGCTGCTTTAATATATGCTATCATCGACAAATTCCATCACCTCAGTCCCTGGACAATATTGATTTTGATAATAATTTGGTTGTTGGCGGCCATAATTGATTGGATTACAACATGGTTCACCGCCAAAAAAGTCGGCATTTCATTTTGGGGATTGGG
>DAIREY010000087.1:0-2612 GCA_036795335.1 Patescibacteria group bacterium | reverse complement strand
TAAAAGTACAATTTGTTTATGTTAACAATATCGTGAAACTAAACAAATATGCAATTTAATCGCAAGAAATCTCAAATCTCAAACAAAAACAATTTTCAAGGGTCAATATCCAATTAAATCGTAAGAAGGTGAAGATGAGAATAAAAAAAAGAGTATTCGTGGTGATTAGTGTTTACGAATACTCTTTTAGGAATTAATATTTTATTTTAAAATATTTAGTTTCTGTGCGGCCGTAAATGTCTTTAACGGTTATGGAGTAGGAGATAGTAGTGTCTTTGAGAGGAATTTTGTTAAAACTGATCTGGACAGGACTGTTGCCGGTCAATGTAGTGATATTGGTATCCAGTCTTGTAATTACAAAACTACTTTTTAATTGAATATTAAGGATGTCATTTTTCGACAGGGTTTTGTTGTCGAGATTCAAGAATGTCACTACATTATTATTCTCAGAAATTGTGTTGATGGAGCTAAGAGGTGGGACGGAGGGGGAGCTGTATGAAGTAATTTGTTTATTGACGGTTGAATGTGACGTGTTGAAAACAGTCGAAGTGGAATATTGAGGAGTTACGGTAGGATGCTGAAAATAATTTTGAATACTATTGTCATTTTCCGACGATAGTGTGGCGATGTTGTTCACCCGGTCGCTGATATCCGGGTGTGTTTTGAAATAACATCGATTGTCTATCTCTTGGACACCGGTGACTTGAGGGTCGCCGGAGATTTTTTGTAATAGCGATTGACCGGCATGGGGATCAAATCCCATACCAATATTTTCTTTGGTGGCCATGCTATCACAATATAGTTCGTCATCTTGGCTAACACTGCTTAGGATGGTGATAGCGATAATGGCGGCAGCTAACGGCGCACCATCTCGGATCCACTGATTGTCGCTATTTCTGGCAAAAATGGAAATAGCAGTCAGCAGGATACCGGCGGCAATGCCTTTGCTTTGTTGGGAAAAGCCGTGACCGGCTCTCATATGGGAGAATTCGTGCCCCAAAACGAAAGCCATTTCATCTTGGCTGATCTGTTGACTTCGGTACATATCAAGCAACCCAGTGGTGATAAAAATCGGTCCACCGGGTAAGGCAAAGGCGTTGACTTTGTTTGATGGATATTCGAAGATACTCACCGGGTAATGATCCGGTGGGTGGCCATTAAACCAACTAGCCATTTGCTCCCGATCGGTGCAACGTTCGAAATCGGGATGGCGTTCCAGATACCAGTCAAATTGGCTAGTGATGTTTTTACTATTGCCGATAATATTTTTGACTTCGGCAATGCGTAAAATTGTACCAAGTTGCTCGACGTATTCATTTTTATCAATGAAATCATTGCGCAAATCTTGGTACGACTGGGCCAATGCCGGATTGTCTATAAGACAAAAAAATAACAATAAAATTATTATTCTTTTCAATTTCTATCTCACCCTTTCTTTTTTATTTGATATTGAATGTCCAAACCACATTATTGATCTGGACAGCCAATTTTTTACAAGTCAGCGAGTTTATTTGGATTTGTAAAAAATTACTGACTTTTTCGGTTTGGCCGTTGTGGTAACAAATAGACCGGCCATCGTTGACAAACCAAACATGGTCATCGGTATAAACGGTGTATGTTGATGAAATATCCAGGATTAATGTTTGGTTTTTATTTAAATTAATGCGGTTATTTAATGCGGAAAAATAAAGAAGATCGGGGTTGGTGGTAGTGGGATTCGGTTGGACAATTTGATAAGAGGTGGTGGTCTGGTTGGAATTTGAGTTGTTGATGTTCGGAAAATTGACGGGGGGTTGGGCGGGCGGGTAAGGTTTGTAGCCGGGTACCGTTTGGGTGTAATAACTATTACACACATTGGATGCGATGGCATCAAATCGGCTAGACAAACCATTTTCCAGGGCGTCCATGATGGCGTTGTAGGTTGCAATGTCACTATTGCGACCGGTTTCGAAATCGCCATAGCCATAACGGCTGTTGGCGCCGAAGGAAAAATTGTTGCTGCTGCCTTCGAATACCTCCCCGCGAAATAGCTCTTCAGGATTTTGGTTGGGGTTGATATTCAGTATCTCGTTAGTTTCATAGCTGACGAGCTGATAGGTCAAGACAGCCAAGGTTCGACCATCATATTCAAAGTATGGTTGAATATGATTGTTGTTGTTGTAGCTACCGCGAATATTGGCACTTTCGTACTTCACTTCGCAGTTAATGACAACAACAAAACTGGGGATCAACTTGTTGCCTTTTTGGGGACCGGTCTTAATATTGTACATTTCAGAATTATTTTTTTTCTGAAAGGTATTATTGCTGTTGTCTTCGGTAGTGGTGATAGTATATCCTTTGTACCGAAGGACATTTTCGATAATAGTTTTGATTAATTGTCTTTCGTCGCCGGTCGTTTTGACTTCAATAATAATTTCTTGATTACCACCAGCAAAAATTTTGGTGGTAATGGTTAACATAATAATAAAAAAGAAAACTATTCTTTTTATCATTTTTTTACACCTCTTTCTTGTTTTTTAAATTTTTAATATGCGATAATTGCCACTACCATACTATTTGTTGGGTGAATTTGCAAGGGTTTGGGGGAAAAAAGAAATTCCAAATTCAAAACA
>DAIREY010000019.1:0-13086 GCA_036795335.1 Patescibacteria group bacterium | reverse complement strand
ACCAGTGTCATCATCATGGGAATATTTAGAAGTTTTTAGAATAAAATTTTTGTCTGCCAGAGGTTGATTTTTTTGATTAACCAGAATTATTTGCATTTCTGCCTGATCATTATCAGAAATAAGAAAAATTTCCTTATTGGTAGTAATAGATGATTTGGTAGAATCAATTACATCGTCAGGCATTACTTTTTGAAATTTTACTTCGGTTGTTAAATTACTAACAATACTTTCTACCGAGAAACCAAAAGCCATCTCACCATCAACAGGACTGGAGTTAGGTTCTGTTTGATAATAAGCATTTCCATCTTGATCGGTTTTTAACCATCGATTAATACTTATTCCCTCCGACTCTCCAGTTAGCATAATATCTATATTTGGCACTGGACTATTATTTTCATCTCGCAAACCAATTTCAATCGTTGTATATTCTTCCTTGTTATAGGTATTAACTATATCTTTATCGGATTTGATGTAAGAATAACGCTCGTCATACACCTTGTTCACGGAATTTACATTCAAATTAAAGATATCAGTTGTTGTATCATTACCAAACCATTGATCATTTTCAGCTACCAACCAGTAGCTGTCCAAGTATCTAATTGAGTTATTTGAAGTATTTGAAGGAGCTTTTATTTTAAATTCAAAAGTCCCAATATCACCTGGCTTAACGTATTCTTCTTTTAGACCAGCCGGACGATTCGGCGCTAACCAGCTATCAAGATATAAATCGCTTGCTTTGTCCTGAGGATTAATTATTCCTAAATGTATCGGATACGCTCCATCTCGGAACCAGGTAACTTGACCGGTATTTTTGGCTTGAAAGCTTACATTGATCATTTCATTCTGAGCTATATTTACGATTTGATCGGAAGTGATTTTTTGTGCTTGATATTTATCGGCAATAACTTGTGGGGTACCATCGACAATAATATTCCAGCATAAATCATGATGGTCCATCCAGGTCACATTCTCCACCACCGGCGCAAAACATTCTTTATATAAACCATTGGTTTGATCGGCGGGTATTTGAATGATAAAACCAAATGACATCTGTTGGCCTGGTTCAGCCGAAACTTGATCGGCCGAATGAACTCGGTTTGGCGACAACCAATTGTTGATATCCCAAAACATACTCGGACGATCTGTTTGATCAATTGTACCCAGACGAATTGGAGTCTTATAATCAGCACATTGTGAATTTTGACATTGTTCGCTATTTGCTTTATTGGAATACCAAGTTTGATTACCGGTATTTTTTATGGTTGCCCACAAAATTGCACTTTGACCTTGGGCAAGAACAGCATCATCAGATTTTACAACCAACTGATAATCATAACTTTCCTCTGCTTTGACGGGTGCATAACATGCAAATATCAAAATCAAGATTAAAATAATCCTATCAGCCCTCATTTTTAATGACTTAATAATAAAACAAATTTATTATAGTTCTATTGCCTCAGTCTGTCATTTAATTATCATAAGACATAAGTTCTAAAACAAAAAATAGGCAATCTGACCAAAATAGAAATAATAAAATTCGATCAGAAAGGGGTGTAAAATAATTTGCGATTATACTATCTTCCGTATATTGGACTACAACAAATCGCAAATTAAAAAAAATTAATACCAGATTTTTCCTTATTGTTTTCACTATCGGTCGCTTTTTTCGAAAATTTTTTTTGAAAAACAGTTACGAAAAATTTATTGTTTGATTTTGTGGATGGCGCTTTGCAAAATAGCTGCAAACACGTCCGCCAACGTGGCAACGATGACGGAGAAAAAGATGACAAAAAGACCCATAGCAACTCCGCCGGCTCGATCGTCACTGTGGCCTAGCTTGATAAAAATTTCTCCCACCATGGCCAAACCAATAATGGTTAACGCACAATACTTGACGGTCTGCAAAGCCTTTGAATTCTCTTGAGTAAAAATATTATTTCTTCCAATATGTCCCAATATTTTTATTGTCTGATAAAGAGCCAGGAAAAACGGCAACGAAGAAATATAAATATATGTTAGAAAGGGATCTTGAAAATAAATCGCCAAAAGGGTGGCATGCGCATTTCTGCCCTCGATTTGAGGTTCCCAAAGCATGAAGGCAAGAGTGCAAATACCGATTAATATAACAACTGTTTGGAGAAATACCACCGAATTACGTTTCATAGACTAATTTTTTTATAGAATTTTTTTGTTCATTAATACATTTCAAGCATATCAAAATAAAAGTTGCGAAAAGTAAAAAGATGGGTTTGGTTACAAAAAATCGTGACTATTTTTATGACACCTGATACAAAATCACATCGTTGTGATCATATAACTTTTTGATATTGGGATTGTTGTTGTATCCTCGAACAATAATTTGCTCGAGTTGTTCTGTGTCTTTCATAGGCCAAACACTATCGTCGGCTATATTTAAAATTAAATATTGGTGTTTGGCTAAACCGGGACATTGGTACGATTCATCAGGATTTGTATTGTCTTCAGAATGAGTGAAGGTGGAAAGATTGCTGATGTTCGATCGATTCGACAAGTGCGGAATAAGATGATTTTGGGCCACAACATCGCTACCGACCGGTATCATGGACATGGCTTGATCGATGTCCGAACATTGTGCGCAAGCATAATAATGATAATCAAATATTTTGCTCAAGCCGGTGGAATCAAAAAACTTGAGTCGAAAACTATAACCAATATTGATAATGCAAAGTGATATTATTAAAAAATATTTTAAGCGATTATTTTTGACATATTGAAAGATAAAAAAGCTGGCAGCCACCGTCATGATAATAACCAGCTCAATATTGTAGTGAAAATAATAACCCCAGTATGATTGATTTTGAGCGAGAAATTTTTGAGCAATGATAGGGACTAGCAGAATTGAATAGCGAGGATAGAAGAAAGCAAACAAACCACCACAAACGAATAATATTTTCCACATACCAATTTTTAAGCCACTATCAAAAAATTTACCCGCAAAAGAAAGAGGGTGAATAAGCGCGTTGCGTATAGCATCAAGCGGACCGGTGCCCAGGTTGTTGAATGATTGCCAATGATCATATTGATTGCCGTTGCTATTGAAAAGTGGGATTAATATTTGAGTGGTTAGAATAAAAAATAAAAAACTAATGAGCAAGGTCAGGACGCCATGCCGCCAATGATGACGATCAAAAATAATAATGGATATGCCAAGCATGATACCGATAAGACCAAGTGTTTCCTTACAAAGCAGAAATAAGACGAGCAGCAAATAGTACTTAAAATAATTATTTTTTAAAATAAAATAGAGAAGCCATGGAATGGCCATCGCCCCGACAACATTGTTGTGATAGTCGAAGGCAAGCGCTTGATAGACACCAAATGAGACATAAAACAAGATCGCCGAAATGACGGAAAAATGGCGATCCCGCGTGTGTTCTTTGACAATTTTATAAACACCAAATCCGCCGAGAATGATGGCAAAAATTTGAATAATCAATAAAGTATAGCTGCCGAAAAGATAGTAGAGGGGCGAAAACAAAAACATAATCGGTTCAAAATGATCACCGAGCAAAGTGTCCACGTGACGAAGAGTGTTTGGGCCCAACGTAAGGTGCGCGTAATTGTAGATTGTTTGATTGAAGATGCCCAAGTCAAAAGCGTTGGATTGAAAGTTGTGGTGTCTAACCAATGATAAGGCGCTGTAGACTACAAAAAATATGGCGGCAATTATCAGTAGAAAATAACTTCTTTGGATTTTGATTGATATTTTTTTGATCATTTTTGTCAATTTTTTTATGAAAATTTGTCTTTGATGACGAACGAATTAATTAGCAGAAATATCTTTACAGACGGCATAGACAGATCGCGTGATTATTTGTGTATAATTTTTAACCAAGTTTTGGGGAAGGAGAAAAAATGGGCGGTCGGTATTTTTGATTTTGTTTGATGGTGAATTGACTGGGGTTTGTTTGGCTATTACATTTTCATTATAATACATAATATTTTGATGAATAAAAAAGCAACCGACAAAATATTTGCTAAAAATTAAAGAGATTACTTTTTTGCAAAAAACTAAAAAGCAAATTTGTAATAATTTGGATGGCGGCTGTCTCAACATATTTATTGATGTATTTTTGGCGTATTCCGCGAGAAAAAAAATAATGGAGAAACAATTTGGACAAAAATATATCGAATACAAAAAAACATACCGGGAAAATTTTCCTCGTTGATTTTGAAGAAAAGATAAAGAAAATAGTGTGATGCAAAAGCGCTATTTTTATACGCAAAAATAATCAAAAATATTTGTGATACTGTATTTTTATCAAATTATCTGCTAGCTTGAGATTGAACGTTAAAAAACAAAGGATGTGAAAGGAAATGGATAACGATAAAGTCGAAAAAATTATTTTAAAAACCGGCAATAAAAATCTGCTGGCAACATTTTTGGTAAAAAACGGTAGAGAAAAAGAAGCCAAAAAAATCAGAGAGGACTGCTATAACTCTTTGGTGGAATGGGGTGATTGGGAGGGGGCAATGGAATATGCCCAAAAATACAACTTATCAAAAGATTCCATCACACAAGCGGCACATAAATTATTTGATCAATGTATTGGCAAACGAGAATATTTGCAGGCAATAGAAATTGCCAAAAAATACTTGAATCCGCAAAAAATCCAAGAAGCGGAACGAGCAAATTTTGACTATATTATCAACAATGAAGGTAGAGATCCGAGTTCTGCTATTGAATACGCAATTTTGTCAAAGGATGTAAAACTAACAAAACAAATAATGAATGTCGCTTTCATAAGATTTTTGCGCTGGGAGAAATTTGAAGAATGCTCCAGCTTATTATCAAAATACGCAAGCTATTTCACAGAGGAATATAAAAATGTCCTCAGTATTTTCAAAAATTAACATTATGCAAATAACCACCAAAAAACAAAGAGGTGGTTATTGTTTTTTTATTATCATGAATGCATTAATATTATTTTAAATATTTATCTGCAAAGCTATATATTTGTGGAATGTTTGACAATTTAGTTAGAATTATATAACATGAGGTTGATGTTATTTATTTCTAACTTTTTTATTATGATTAACAAAAAATCGTATCGCTGGATAAGAATTGCGGTGGCTATGATACTTGGAATGGTAATTTCCGTATCAATTATTAATAGCAATTTATTTATCGCTTTAGTAGCGATGATAATCGCCTGGATCGCGCTGACTTATCTAAGAAGCCAAGTGAAAGAGATTTTGGAAGATGAAAGAGATTATGAAATCGGGGGAACGGCGGCACGGTGGGCAATACAAATATTTTCCGTTGTGGCGGTAGCTTTTGTACTGATGTTTAATACTAGAAAAGGAATAAATCCGACATATGAAACAATTGCCATGACTTTATCATATGCTGTTTGTTTTTTGATGATTACTTATACTTTAATTTTCAAATTTTATAATCGCTTAATTTGGTTGAAGGGAAAAACGTGGCTGACGGTATTGGGCGCAATAGTGCTAATATTGATGATAGTGGGCGGATTGAGATTGCTGAGTGGCGAAGATGACTGGATGTGTCAAAACGGACAATGGGTGAAACACGGCCATCCTTCATGGCCAGCACCAATCGAAGAATGTAATAAATAAATTTATGAAGAATAAAATAAAAGAATTGCGGACCAAAATTGGTATGACTCAAGAAGAATTGGCGTTGAAAGTCGGGGTGCGACGCGAAACAATCGTGTTTTTGGAACAAGGAAAATACAATCCGTCGCTTGGTTTGGCATACAATGTAGCCAAGGTTTTGAAAACAAAAATAGAAGATTTATTTGTGTTTGATGAGAAGTAAGATGCAATTTTATTTTCAGAATGAGAATAATGAGTAACTGTTGCGGCAGACAAATAAAATAATAACAAATCCCGTATTGAAAGCGGGACTTTTTGTACAAATTTTTATTATATAATCTTGACAAATATTGATTAGTCAGCTTATAATTAGTTTACTAATCAATTTATATTTTAAATTAAATAAATGATGGAAAGAAATAAAATAGATTCGATTCAGCAACGTTTTCGCCAAATGATAAAAATTTCCAAAAGAAATTTGAGTCATTATTTTTCCCGAGAAAAAATCGGTATTACTCCGTTTCAGTATGGTGTGTTGTGTGCGACGAAAGAAAGCCCGATCACCGTCAAAGAAATAGCGGAATGGCTAGGTTTTAAAGCGCCATCGATTGTACCGGCGGTGGATATTTTGGAAAAAATGAAATTGCTCACTCGTCAACAAGACACAAAAGACCGACGCAAAATACAACTAAAAATCACTGAAAAAGGAAAAAAAATGATCAACAAAATCCGATACGACAGCACAAAGGACATATTGCAAGTCGCTTTTGACAAATTACCATTGGCAAAGCAACAAACTCTATTGCAATTGTTGCAGGATTTGATGGACAACCTGCCTCAATAATATTAATATTAATTTTTTTAAATACCGATGAATACAATCGAATCAACGACAAACGAAAGTAAAAGTATATGGCAAAAATTGGCCATACCGGCTTTAATATTATTATTGATTGTCGGCGGAGGAGGCGGAGTGTGGTATTGGCAAGAACAACAAAAATATGTTTATACCGACAGCGCCTCATTGGACGTACCCGTTATTTCTTTGTCACCAAAAACTCAAGGAAAATTGAAGAAAGTAATGGTGCAAAACGGAGATTATGTCGTAGCCAATCAAACCATTGCCTTGATTGGAGGCGAAGCAGTCAAAACGGAAATCGACGGGCAAATAATTACTATCAATCAGGATATAGGTCATGAATACAAGGTGGGCGAAGAAATCGCGACCATGATCAATCCAAACGAAATGAAAGTAAAAGCTTTGGTTGAAGAAGATAAAGGACTAAATAATGTCAGAGTTGGGCAAGCGGTAAAATTTACCGTTGACGCATACGGATCGGAAAAATTTGACGGCTTGGTGGATAGCATTAGCAACACCAGTCACGAGGGAGACGTGGTTTTTAACATATCGGACAAGCGAGAAGAAAAAGAATTTGAAGTGAAAATCAAATATGACCACAGCCAATTGCCGCAATTTCAAAATGGAATGTCGGCCAAAGTTTGGATAATAAAATAGGCGCATGGAGCAAGCAATAAAGCAAAACAAGATACCGCAAGGATTGATATTGATAACGGTAATTGTGGGAACATTTTTGGGACGATTGGATCAAACAATTGTCAATTTGGCTTTGCCGGATATTATCCAAGATTTTAATATCACGGTGTCGGCGGCCGGCTGGATAGCCACCGCCTACATTTTGGCCAACGCAGTTTTTGTGCCGGTTTGGGGAAAATTGGGTGATAAACTGGGACGAAAAAAAATATATATGCTCGGGTTTTCAATATTTATTATCGGATCGATTTTGGCCGGCTTGGCGTGGAATCTAACTTCCATGATTATTTTTCGCGTTATTCAGGCAATTGCCGGTTCGGCTGACTATCCAACAGCAATGGCTATTTTGTATTTTACCTATCCGGAAGAAAATGCCAGATCGCAAGCTTTGGGAATTTGGTCGGCATCATTTGCGGCGGCGGTGGTGTTTGGACCATTGTTGGGCGGACCTTTGATTGACTACTTTGGCTGGCGGGCAGTTTTTCTGATTAATCTACCGGTTGGTTTGATCGGATTGATTATGGCTATGAGATATATTCCCGAATCAAAATCCGATAAACAAGATGATAATTTTGATTTGTTGGGGGCGACACTACTGGGAATAACATTGTCGGCTTTGGTATTGGTGCTGGAAAAGGGGCGAGAATGGGGTTGGTTGTCGATATATAGTTTGATTTCGTATCTAATAATTGTGATGGGCGGATGGATATTCGTTGGAATTGAAAAAAAAGTCAAAGATCCAATCGTCGATTTAAAATTTTTTCAAAACAAAGTGTTCGTACAGACGATATTGAATAACTTTATTGTGTTCATGGGCATGATGGGCAGCGTTTACTTGATACCAGTTTATGTGCAAACATTTATGGGATACGATGCCACTTCCACCGGCTACTTATTTTTGCCAATGGCCTTTTGCATGATGGTCGCATCCGCGCTGGGCGGAAAACTGACCGGTAAAGTGCAACCCAGATATGTAATTATGGGCAGTACGTTGGTGGCCGGCATCGGGTTGTATCTATTTTCGTATTTGGATGTGCGTTCCAATGTATGGGACGTGATTGTGCCCTTGAGTATTATGGCTTTCGGCATGGGATTTGGCATGGCACAAAGAACAAATATCGTAGCCGCGGTAGTGCCCGGCCAGGAGATCGGAATCGCTTCGTCAATCTTGGCGTTGGCCAGAAATATCGCCGGCGCTTTTGGGATTGCCATATTTGGTACATTATTGAATTCTTCGATTGAAAATAATATTTTGAAGATTAATCAATATAGTTCTTTTTTGGGAACAAAATTGGAACAGTACCAACAATATGTCGGGCTAATAGTTTTGAGAGCACAAATCGGCGGGTATCAAAAAGTATTTATTTCTTCAGCCATTATTGTCTGTGTTGGAGCTATATTGGCATACTTCATCGGCAACGTGAAAATGAACAAAGATATGAAAGTGCATGTTGAGTAGAAAAAAGATCATTATTACAAATGAAGATAAATAATAAGGAAAATAATATATAAATTTTGATAAAATGTTTTACTCAAGCAAAATTCTAATAACGCAGCAAAATTAACAAATAGTTTTTTGCAATTTTTGATCGGCGAACTGGTAAACTTCGTCGAAAACTTGATTAATAAATTCCTGATCATGGGAGGAGACCGGGGAATTTTTTGCATAATAAACTAAGTAAAATTAATTTGGTCATCTAGCAAACGCTTAATTGTGATGACATTCCTGTGGGAAAAATTTTATTGACTGAAAAATGAGCGAGAAAAGAATTCACCCAGCTTGGAATGACAATTTTGGATCATAAACAACAATGTACTTGGGTCATTGGGAATTTTTAGTTTGACTTAAGTAGAACGATTAGTTGCAGCCAATATCCTTGATTTTCTATGTTTTTTTGTTATGATTGTTTGAGAAAATTAATGGATAGAATTGAAATTTAAAAAGAAAGGGTGAGTTACGGTGAACAAACAAAATCGGTGTTCCCAAGAAATATTTTTTTCTTTATGGGGGAATATTCTGTCTATCGGAATATGCTTTTCTTTAATAATTTTAACTTTGATTATACTCGGTATCGGCGTTGGGTTGAACAAATATTGGTTGCACAAAGCTGATATATTTTTTCTTTTCTGGCAAATAGTTTTGGTTGTATTTGACCTTTTGATTGCAGCACAGATCAAAGAAATCTGGTTTTATAAAAGTGAAATGGCAGAAGAAAATATGACTGCCTGGAAAAAAATTGTGCATTCCATGATTTTATTCGCAGTATGCGCCGGATTGCAATTGGCAAATTTTTATTGTGGATCAATGGCAAGAAATATTCTTTTGGTAATCTGGTTTGTGTTTTTGGTATTAAGTTTATTAGTATCAATATTTAATGTAGCGGCAGACTGGAAAGATCAAAAATAATTAAATAAAATAGAAAAATTTATTTGAAAAATAATCTGCGGTTAACGGATTATTTTTATATAATTTTAGCCGCATATATGCGGCTAAAAAGCTAATTAATAGTTAGCATCAACTAAAATTTCTTGGACTTTTAAGCCCCAAAAATTTTTTATGTAAAATATTCTATTTATATAATCACCAAAAAGACAAAAACATTTTCTTAATTTTGGATAATCTTGGGTGAATTTGTCCATGTCTTTTAGGCATAGAACGCATTTTATTTCTTCAAGATGTATTTCCAATTTTTCTCCAGTGGAGGTGAGATATATGTGGTCGTTTTCCGTATTAACGTAAATCCCTTCCATGTCACCACGTAATTTCGACAATTCGGATGATTCAAAATAATGGACATAATCCTGATTACTGTTTATAAATATAGATGAATGGTCACAGAAACCAAAATCAATATATAATTTTTTGGTAGCATACGGATTGCACCCAAGGCCATCCAGATAGGATAAAAAAGATTTTTTCTTTTCTTGATTTACTATAGACCTATCATTTTTGGTGCCTGAGTTGACATCATTCTTGATTGCATCATTTTTTTGTTTTACTAAAATATTAATGACATCACTAAAAAATTTCTTATTTATCCCATCACCATGTATTTTTGCATCATCAAATATTTGCACTGATAAATCGGAAAGAAGATTGTGATACGATTCAGAAACAATAGGAAGATCAAGCATGAAACATAGTTTGGCTATTTTATCAGCCACACTATCCGCTAAATCTTTGAAATAAATTGGTGATTGTCGAAATATTTTTCTATCCGCCAAATATAATGTTGAACCAATCTTGTATTCTAAAATGGTCAAATGGTTCATCTCAAAATACATAATTGCAAAACGATTTTGGAAATATTTTTCTTCTAACAAAGTTGGACATTCATTATTTTTATTCTTTGAATATCAATCATCCTTTCTTTTTTAATTTGCTTTGCTAGTTTATATCATTTGTCAGTTCATAAGTCAATTTTTTGTATTATATTTTGAGCATCAAGACATATTAGTTTCCGATCATCGAACTGATAAACATCTCTAAAAACTTGATCAATAAATTCCCGATCATGGGAGGCACACAAAAGACAACCAGGGAATTTTTGCAGGGCGGAAATAATGATTGGCAACGACAATGGAGACAAGTTGCGCGTTGGTTCGTCGAGAATTAGGATGGAAAAATTGCCAAGCGACAAACAAAGTAAAATTAATTTGGTCATCTGACCGCCGCTTAATTGTGTCGGTAATTCCAGCATTTCTCGGGGAGTAAATTTGAGTTGACCAAGGAGAGAGCGGGCGGCGGATTCATCCAGTTTGGAATTGTAATATCGCACATAATCAATGGCGCGATATTCGGGTATGCTAAAGAAATCGAGGTGATTTTGTGGCAAGTACCCTACTTTGATTTGGTCAGACAATAAATCATGATAAATCTGCTTGAGCAAGGTTGATTTGCCGCAACCGTTCGGTCCGGTAAAACAAATTTTGGCCGGGCCATTGATTTCCAAATTTGTCTTTTGAAGTATAGTTTTGTCGTCAATTATTAATTGATCAAAATTCAGATGAATAATTTTTTTGTGCTTTGGCGGGCGTGATGAATGGGAGAAATCAATTTTGATGGCTTCTTCCACATCCGGCGCCGACAATAATTCCTGCTTGTCCAGTTTTTTCTGCTGGCTGATGACAGTTTTCATTCGCTTGTTGAGCAAACGGCGGGCGGAACTGTCGAGAATGTTTTCTTGATTGGTTTGAACCTTGTTTTTGACATCAAGTAACTTGCGAATGGTTTGGCTGCGTTTTCTTTTTTGGCGATTTGATTCGGTTTCTTCCCAATCTAATTTGTGCGCTCTATTTGCGATATATTCCGAATAGGAAGATTTACCGAAGGTGCTACGCGCTTGCTGTTTGTTTTTGGTTTGTTCCAAATGAAGAATATGGGTGGCGGTATTTTTTAGTAGTTCAATATCATGACTAACATAGAGAATTGGCAAGGCGGTAGTGCGGATAAAATTTTCCAACCACTTGATGGTTGCCAAATCCAAATTGTTGGTGGGTTCGTCGAGAAATATTATTTCCGGCGAGGAGAGCAAAATCCGAGCAAGAGATAATTTGATTTGTTCTCCCCCGCTCAATTGATCAAATCGGACCGGCTGTTCCAACCAACTTGAAGGTAAGTGAAATTTGGCAAAGATGGAATTGATTTGAGTAAAATCATTGAGCAAATCCCAATCAAATTCTTTTGTTTTCGGATTGTAGAGCAAAAATTGCAAAGTGGTTAAGTGCTGAAAAATGGCGGGGATGGTTTGCGGCAGGTAACCGAATTGATGATAATTTTTGGTAATTTCACCTTGATATTTGATATTTTCCGGTAATGATTCATCGGCAATTATTTTCAATAAAGTGGATTTGCCATTTCCTTCCTCACCGATGATGGCCACTTTGGCACCCGAATTGATTTTGAATTGGAGGTCGGCTATTAATTTTCGATCATTTAAAAAAACTGTCAGATTGGTGACAGTTAGATATGAATGTGCATGAGCAAACATAAGTCACCTTGGCTTAAAATTATTTTTAAGTAAAGTTTGGGAATGGCCAAGGATTTGAATAGAAAACAATCGCTTAAATCCTGACCGTAATAAGGTGACTAATTCTCATGGATATTGGTTAATTATCAGTTGGTTTGATAATAGGATGATTTTTGGTAAATGTCAATGAGTGACGGCGCAAACGCTCATTCTTATTTAATATCTTCAAGCTGATCCACCGTGAGTGAATATGCAAGATTCAATATGCAATGTGCATTAGGAATTCCAAATTTCTGCGCCCAAGGTGCATCCGCCTGGGACGGAAAATTCTGAACGAATCGCAAAGGATCAATATCCAGTATCCAATTGAAATCAGAAAAATAAATAAAATGTGCAACACTCACTTTCGTGCGATATCTCATTTGTACTACATTCAAATATACTGGGTAAAAAATGAAACGTTACCTATCTTTATCTGTTACTATGTACAAACAGCCAAAGGATGAGATCCCCGCACAGGGCGGGGAGGACACGTGTAAGTGAGTAAGTAGTTACATAATTAATCCTTGACAATAAAATATTATTATGCTATAAATTTAATATCCAATCGATAATTGGATATTTTACTAAAGGAGTGTGAAATTTTAAAAATTTTTTTATAGATCTAACCTTCAAAATATAGTTGGCCTGTATAAAAAGGTTTGTGCCGGACAGTTGACTGAAAAAGTGCCGGTAAATATATTTGAAGGGGGAAAAGATAATGAGAATGAAAGAATTTGTCGCAAAGGAAATAGAAAATGGAGTAGCCGAATTTTATGAAAGCCAATTGGAACTAAAGGATACAGGATATTCCCGCGAACAGTGGGAATACGATGGTGAACACGATGTAAACTATTATGAATTTGTTTATTCATATATTTTTAAAATAGGTGTTCACTGTTTTGAATTTGGCTGGGCGGAAAG
>DAIREY010000086.1:0-2643 GCA_036795335.1 Patescibacteria group bacterium | reverse complement strand
CCGATTTCCATTATGATGCAAACGAAAGACTCAACACCAAAAGATGTCGTACACCTTGAAAAATTTTTCCGTCATTATTTATTGGCTAGACAATTGCATGATGATGCGCATGACTGGCAGGATGATTTAAAAAAAGGACAAATAAACGCGGCCGGCGCTATGGTGTTAAATGACTATTTTGTTCAACAAAAAGAATGGTCGGTCCAATCCGACACCGCTCCGCTCCAAAAAATTTTTTGGACCAAAACAGTTAAAAAAATTAACCGGATCGTGCAAAAAAATATTCGAGCAGCCAAAAAACATTGGCAACAAGTAAAAATAATACATCAAGGTGACTTTATCCTTCGGAAATTGGACAACCTGTCTTCAGCCGCCCACCGCGCTGTCCACGAAAGCAAAGCAGCCAAAGAGTTTATCAGAGAATTTGTCTAAATTTTTCTCTTGCCAGCAATGGAGAAAATCATTATTATTAATAATAGATTGTTATTAAGATATTTTTTAATTTATAAATATGGCTGTACAAAAGAAAAGACATACTAAATCAGCAAGAAATCAACGTCGAGCAAACAAAAATTTATCCAGTCCGGCAATAGCAGTTTGTTCTATGTGTAAATCGCCCAAAGCACCTCATCGTGTGTGCGAAGTGTGTGGCACTTACAACAAAAGACAGGTTATAAAAGCCAAGAAAAAAACCATCAAGTCATAAAAATTATGGGATCTTCAAGACATTTATTTCGTATTATCGTCATGCAATCTCTATATGAAAAAGAATTCAGAGATGATTTGACTTTGGACGAAATTGTTAAAAGGAATCAAGAAAAACTTATTCCGGATGTTACCGATATCGATTTCATGACCAAGTTGTTGGATGGCATAGCCGAGCATAAAGAGCAGATGTCCGGGTATATCGTTAAATACGCTCCGGAGTTTCCCTTGGATCAAATACCGGTTATTGATAAAGTATTGTTGTGGATGTCTATCTATGAATTGCTATACGATCCGGAAATTCCGCCCAAAGTCGCTATCAATGAAGCAGTAGAATTAGGCAAAGCCTACGGTGGCGACAACACTTCCAAGTTCGTTAATGGTGTGCTGGGATCAATCTATACCGATTTTGATATGGACAATAAGCCGGTCAAAGAAACCGCACCCAAAAAACAGACTGCCACGCCGGATGCCGGAGGTGAAGACACGGAAACAAACATCGTCGAATCTGACAAAGAAATCACCTTATAACTGTAATTTCTTTTTTTAACATCAATTTTGATTTTGCGTCAAATATAAAATATAAATTATTAGTAGATACTTTTTAAATAAAAAATATGAAAAAAATATTTTTTTCTTTGGGTTTATTGCTGGTATTCATAACCGGTAGTGGATGCTGGTCACCAAACAAAACGGCCGTCATCGACAAAGCCGCTCTAGTGGCGGAAGAAAATAAAGTACTTACCAAAGTTGACGATGCACAAGATGGTTTTGCTGGAAATAGTGAGCGCATTATCTTTGCCGGCGTCCTAAAAAGCGGACCGGCCGACCTGAAGGTACAATGGGTAAAAAACAAAACCAAAAAAACTTTAAAATCCGAGGAAAAACAAGCTGACAATCAAGGAAATTTTCGCTTTGAAATTCAAAAACCGGTTACCGGTTGGGACGATGGTCAGTACACTATGGTAGTTTTGTCCAACAACCAAAAAATTGCCGAAAAGTCTTTTTCTATTCAAAAGTCAACCAAAAAAGCCAATATTTATAGCAAAAAAGACGACAAAACCGATCCCAACAAAAGCATTAAAAATGCCAAATCCGATACATCGGCTAGTATTCAAACGCAAAAAAATGAGAACACCAATAAAAAAGATTTGTTGGTACCCAAGTCCAATCCGGCTAATGTACAAAACACCAATCAGGCCATCACCACTCCGGACAAAGCTAAATCGGCCACCTTCATCAATGGACAGATGTGTGACGGATTCAACAAAGACGGCGGTTGTACCAATCAAGTGGACTATTATTATGACAACGCCAAAACATTCTATGCCAGCACCGAGTGGAAAAATCTCAAAAATGATGATGAACTGTGGGGAGTATGGTACTGGGAAGGATTTAATGGACAAGGACAATATATTGCCGATGCATCTGTCAAAATATCCGGCGATCAAAGCGGCTTTGTTAATTTTTCCTTAAACAACAATCAAGCCTATTGGTATGATGGTAGTTTCTGGGTGGAAATTTATCACAATGGTTCATATATTACTACTATCCCGTTTGGCGTCTATCAAACCGATTTTCAACCAACCACCAATTATCCGGCCGCCGGATATTATGACTCCATGGGCAATTATATTCTTTACAATGGTCTTGGTTATTATGACGTTTATGGCAACTATTGGAATTTTGGCACGGACTGGGGATTGGATGAAAGCGAATATCCGGAAGAAGGCTATTATGATGATTATGGCAATTATATTTTGTATGACGGTACCGGATATTATGATATGTACGGCAATTTTTGGTTTTGGCAAGAAATATATGGTGATGGTCAGTACGATTCGGACGGCAATTATGTCTTAAGCGATGGCAGCGGTTATTATGATATTTATGGCAATTTCTGGCCAACCAGTGATTATACCGCCGACAACTCCGATG
>DAIREY010000018.1:7124-13525 GCA_036795335.1 Patescibacteria group bacterium | reverse complement strand
TGCTATCGGAGGAATGCTTCCCGCATTATCTATCGGTATGTTGGCTTTGGAAGCCAACATACCGATAGATAATGCGGGAAGCATTCCTCCGATAGCAATGGTAGCAGCGGCAGCAATAACCTTGATATTTTCAATGTTGCTGGCTACTTCACTGGCGTTTTCCATATTTTCTCCTTAAAAATAAAATGATGTAACAAGAAATAAGTATATTAATTGGGAAATTATAATCGACCAGTTAAAATTTTATATAATCTATTATTAAATTAATTAATGGTGAGCGGTGGCGGCATTTTTCAGAAAAACCAGAGTCAACATAGAAAAAACTAGCGCTTGCACAAAACCAACAAAAATTTCCATAAACAAGAATGGCAAAGGAATGATGTAAGGAACAAGATAGCCGACCACTAACAGCAAAACTTCACCGGCAAAAATATTACCAAAAAGACGAAAAGAAAAAGATATGACTTTGGCAAATTCTGACACTACTTCCAAAAGACCGACAAAAGTACCAATGAAATATGGTTTTTTGAATGGGCTGACAAAAAATTTGCCGGCATACTCGGAAAAACCCAGTGATAGAATACCATATAATTGGACGGCTGACATGGCAACAATAGCGATAGACAAAGTAACATTCATGTCGGCGGAGGCAGAGCGAACAAAAGGTATCAGTTCCGTCTCACCATTGTGCTCCGCCCAAATACCGACACTGCCCAAACCGGGAACAAGTTCGATCCAATTGGCTAAGATAACAAATAGAAAAATTGTGAAAACAACCGGGAAAAAGGCGTAGGCCTGAGCACGATCCTGAGTAATTGACTCCATAAAATCAATGACGCCGGAAAAAATCATTTCCACCACATTTTGAATCTTGCCGGGGATTCGTTTGATGAAAGGATAAAAAGAAATAGCGAAAATCATCAAGACAATAGATATCAGTAAAGACAACACCAGAGTGTTGGTGATGGGCAGGCTGCCCCAGTGAAAAAGCGGTTCAGCCGACAACGATATGGTTGGTCCTGATTCCAATTGGTTTGATAACTTAAATTATATTGTTGGATATTATCAGAAAAAATGGTGCCAGTTACATCTTAACAAAAAATTAATAGCCACAAAATTTTTTGGCAATATGCTACTGATAATCACTTAATGCAAGAGCAAAAAGCGATTGATTTACAAAATGATTTTACACATAGTTGTTGTATATATAATAGTAATGTTTATTTTTTGGTTGGAGATTGAGGTTTGTCTTCGGCCGCTTTTTCCAGCTCAGCATAAATCGAACTGGTTTTTTGCCAAACGGCGTAGCTGGACAAAGCAAAGGCAACAAATAATCCGATGAGCAAAAAAAGTGGACTGGAATGATAGATCTTATCCAGATAACGGCCGGCAAGGGCCAACACAACTAAAGGAAGGGCAATGGTAAAACCTAGTTGTGAGGCAATACTTAAGGCGATTAACGCCGGTTTGTATTCGTTGTGATCGGAGTTTTTTTTGACCATAAACTTGAAAGATGCGATATATATGTCGAAGATGTTATGTTATCAATTTCTAATTAAAAAAACAAGAGTGGAAAAATGAGAGAGTTTTAATGTTGATGGTCGATTGGTTTATTTATACTATTTTGGCAATTTGAGTATTGCTTTTTTTGTTTACTTTGTTTATAATGTAGGGATTATTTTAAAATTAATAAAAATAAAAATGAGTATTCTAGAAAACACGAAAGAAACAGTTCCCTATATTCCCGGTAAAGCAAAAACAGAAGTTGAAAAGATGATGGATGCCAAAAATGAGAAAAAAATATCAAATGACATTAAGGTTCATACTATTTCAGCCGATAATGAATTAATAATTGAAGAAAATAAAAGAGTAAAAGGTTTGGAAATATCATTGGGAAAAGACATAAATGATGACAATAATTTCAAAAATGTCTTTGTAGATCATTATAATAAATTGTTTCTAAATAAAATCAAGAAACTGTCTGGAAGAAAACCGAATGAATATTTGACTGTGGCTGATATTGATAACAAAACATCAAAAGATTATATTGCTGAAAAACAAAAAGAAGCAATGGAAATATACACAAATATTCAAAAAGAGATTAAAGAAAAAAATATTAATTTGGAAGATGAAAAAGAATTGAAGAGAATCCAAGATAAACTGAATTTTAATTTGAGTCATCCAAAAACAGTTAAGGCACTGGATAACACTAGCAAATTTTTTGGCGGTTTGTTTGATAAATTCATGAACAAAGCAAATTCTGGAATGAAATTAGTGGGAAGTCTTGCTTCTTCAGTGGCTGGTTTTGCCAAAAAATCTT
The DNA here is from genome assembly GCA_036795335.1 of Patescibacteria group bacterium. Taxonomy (GTDB): domain Bacteria; phylum Patescibacteriota; class JAHJAL01; order JAHJAL01; family JAHJAL01; genus DAIREY01. The sequence goes on along the minus strand of DAIREY010000018.1, from coordinate 11,205 downwards.
TGAACGCGATAAATGCTTCAATGAAAGAAAATAAAGTAATCGATACTGAAAGAAAGGCTGATGTACCTGGTGATGAGAAAAAAATGGGCTTATGGTCAATTCTGAAAAAGAATTTTGGACTAAAACAAGAGCAAATGGAAGCAAAAACCAAAGAACTTGAAGAACGAATGCGAATCGCCGAAAATATTTATGTAAAAAAGATCGTTGATGCAAAATTATCTGCATTAAATAAAAAATTACAATTTGTTTTGACAACTGATAAAATTGGCAGACTAAGTACAGAAGATAAAAATAAGTTGTTTGATTTGGAAGATGCAATTGATAATGAGTTAACAATGACGAACAACGCAGATTTAAAGGGCGATTTATTGAGTGAGAAAGAGGCAACCAAATTAAACATGAAATTTTACGAAGTCTTTAACAGAATTAATAAATAGCTAAAGAAAAGACGATTGGATAATATTTTTGACTAAATTATTTTATTATAAAAAAATATATTATGAATAAAGAAAATAGCGCATTACCAGAGTTGGAGAAAATTGATAATGAATTGGATAGCCAACTAATAGACATCAATGAAGAGTACGATGAAGAGGTAGCCAAAATTATCGATAATTATAACATCGATATGGAAAAAATAGTGGAGGAAACTAAAAAAGAATCAAAGAAAGAAGCGATCGAATCAATAAAACAAGAAATATAGTTTTTCTTATTCTCAAGCAAAAATTAACTCGGGTCAAATTTAATTGACCCGAGTTTTATATTAAATGTGAATAAGTTGGTATTTTAATCTATCGAAAATGCCAACTTTTGTTTTATCAATATTTATGCCTATTTTGACAATGCGATCCCAACATGAATAATCGGGTATGAATTTGGGAAATTTATTTTCGTATCGCAAAAATTCACTAGGACTTGGCAACACTGCAAGAAAATAGCTATTGGATTGGTAGTCAGTCTCTAGTTTTTTGAAAACATTTAATGGATTTTTATTGAATGCATCAAAGTCCACAATACCAAATAAATATTTTCGACTATTTTTGATATTTTCATTGGCAGGTGGGTTCATGATATTATAACTTATTTTTAATAAATTGATATTCACTTCCACCAGTTGCATCACTTTGATATAGTTTGACATCATTTCTTCCAAGATAGCCCGGGCAACCGAATTGTTGAAATAATCATATTTGATTATGTGCATGTTGGTGATATTTTTTTTAACAATAATTGTGCTTAGATTGTTGTAAATCAAACGATTAAAAAAATAATCATTTTTTGTTTTCATAAGATGCTCCCGCATCCCGGGAAGAAATAAATAATATATATTGTTAAATTCTCCTCCAACGCTTTTTTCCATGACGACTGATTTCAAATCAAAAAAATATTTTTCACCAAAAACAAAACTGTCTACTACTACTAATAGATTTTTCATGTGCAAAATTCCTCCTTTGTATTTATTTTTCTAGAATATTGTGTACCAGATAATGCAACAATGCAATATTTTTCTTATTGCCATATTGACATAACCGACGTTTAGTAATATATTGATGCCAATCAAAAATATCCGCTTGTTGACAAGGCTTTGGGAATTATATATGATTACATCTTCTAATACAATAAATAAAAAGACTATGGCAAAAGTAAACGTTTATGTAAACAAATTAGCCAATGATTTTGGAATAGATAATTTGAATGAACAGGAGCGACAAGATATTTTATCCGAATTGAATGAGGCATTTGAAGAAAGAGTGATAATAAATTGTTTGAAAGAAATGGATGATCGAGAAAAAACCAATTTGGATAAATTGATAGCTCGCGAAACAGATTTTACAACAATTTTGAATTATTTAATGGAAAATATTCCGAATATACTCCGAGTGTTTGACGAAAGTTATCAGCAATTAAAAAATGAATTATTGGTTGACATAAAGATATAAGTAATAAGAGGTAAAAACTATGCATAACAAAATTGATTCAATCGAACAGAAGGCACCCGTGCTTGATGAAAGAATTTTTTCATCGACAGGACTGACAGAATTAAGACAAACAACGCCCATACAAAAAACGCTGGAAAAAAAGACGGGAAATGAATACGACTTAGCTTTTCAAAAGCTCGGCAAGATGTTGAATCTACCTGCGGAGACTAAAGATAAAATTGGCAGTATCCAAGAAGAATTTATGAATACGTCAAATATCAAGGAAACAATTAATCATTCTTCGCAAGGAAAGAAGTTGGAACAAAATTTGAAACAGATGTTATTGGATCAAACTTACTCATCGCCGGCAAAAACAGAATCAATTGAAAAGAAAATATTGAGTCGAGTGGAATGGCAAAAAAAAGTCGAAGTCATCAGACAAAATTCCAAAAGCATGTTGAAAAAAAATGTTAGTTGGGTGGATAAAATTGAGCATCCGCTTATCAAGAAATCAATTAAATTTTTGGCTGAATGTCGACGGGATTTGACGGCAACAGTAGGCGGAGTGTTGGGCGGCATGAGCGTGGCTACAATGCTGTCCCCTATTCCGGTAGTCGGACCAATTATCGGTGGCGCGCTGGGAATAACGGCAGGTGTGGGTCTAGTGTCAGCCGGCAGAAAAAAAATTGAAAGTCATTACAATAAGGCAACCAAAACCAAAGAACATATTTTTACGTATCTAAACAATAAATACAGTGATGGCAAATTAAATATCAACAAGAACAGCGATTGGCGTCGTTTGATCCGTCAAGCTGACAATGTTGATTTGGCCGGTTGCACCGTCTTGATCGATGAACAAAATAAGAACCATTCTTTCACTTCCAATAATCCGAACGATATTAAATCGCTGGCGTTATTTCGGGCAATGTGCGATCAAAAATTCGCCAAGGCCAAGGACAAAAAGATTGTAATGAAAAAAAATGCTGAAAGCAATTCATTGTCTTTGCGAGCCGATAGCGAACAAACTCGCCAAGAAATTGGCAATGTATATGATCAAATGATGAAAGATTTGAACAATCAAGAAAATCGGGAAATGCGACAAGAAGTTGTGCAAGGATATAAAACAACCGCCAAAGTTGGTTTGATCGGCGGATTGGCAGTATTATTGGGCGTTTGTACCAGTAAAATTGCGCAAGCTGCCAACCACAGTAATATTCCGACTGACATTGAAAACAATATGAATTTGCTTGCCAAGAAATATGCTTTGACCAAACAACAAGTGACCGATATGCATTCATATATGCAAAACCATTGGGCTGATTTTACCAAAAATCCACACTGGGCTGATAAAGTGGTGCACATTTATCAACACAAGGGTAGTTTGAACGGATTTTTAAACAACAAAGACATCGATAATTTTGTTGATCTTTTATCCACCAATCCGAAAGAATCGATCAAGTTTGCTTGGCAACACAACATTGACTTTGATCAAGCTACTTGGAAGTGGTTGCAAGAGATGGCGGTTGGTCACAAACTTGCTCAAATAAATAATATCAATGAGTTGGTGACAAACATCGCCAACCATGGTTCCGATCCAAACATTCAATATTTTTATCAAAATATTCATTTGAATCCAAATAGCAAGCCGGAGTCAATTCAAAAGGCGGTGGAGACGTTGAACCAATATCTGACAAAAAATGATGTCAATATATTGCATCAAGGGGCGCAAGAGATAAACGGAACAACTATCAATCCAACGGTCACTCCGACCGCAACGTCAACAGTGACAAAGACGGTTGCGTCCACAATAACACCAACACCAACTCAACAGACAATCAAACCAAGTGTGATACAGATGAAACCGACCACATGGTCTACACCCAATGAAATTGTGCATCAAACTCCAGAAAATGGTGTTGTCGGTTGGCTGAAAAGATCCGGTTGGTACATTGCCGGAATAGCTGGCCTGGCCGGACTTGTCTATGGGTTCCGCAAGCCAATAGCAAAAATTGGCAAAGAATCAGCTGAAAAAGCAAAAAAAATAGTTGACGAAAAAAAGAGGGTTGGCAGCCACAAACCGTCATGGTGGGGATTTTGGAATAACTGGTCTAAGAAGAAAGATGCAACTGGTATGAAAAACTTGGGTGAAGTGACAGAGCCAA
>DAIREY010000018.1:0-7024 GCA_036795335.1 Patescibacteria group bacterium | reverse complement strand
AGGAAGAAGAGAAAAACTTGGGTGAAGTGACAGAGCCAAAGGAAGAAGAGAAAAACTTGGGTGAAGTGACAGAGCCAAAGGAAGAAGAGAAAAATCAACCAAAAAATATTAATCACAAAGAAGTGGTGGCCGAAGCGAAAATAGATGAAATTATTGCCGAAGAGAAAAAGAAGAAAAACAAGAAGAACAGTGCCAAGAAGAAAAAATAATTGTCCTTCCCTACTCCATATAAATTAGTATTATTTTTTATATGGAGAATGGGCAGTATAATGCCTGAAAATTAAATAAAAAAGAAAAGGAGATGATCAATTTGTCAAAAATGTTAAGTTTTGACAAAATAGAAAAACTTTTTTCCTGTCAAAAGGCATTGATTGAAGAAATCTCTGTCAGAATGACGGAAAAAGATGTGGATGATTTTAATTCTTTAGCTGATGGAAAGTTGAAAAAAGTAGCTAAAGAATTGATGGCGGCTGCCAAGGATTTTATCGTCGGCTATAAAGCTCTCGATAAGGGGAAAATTGACGAGGCAGTAAAAAAGTTTAATGCGGCCGTCAAGAAAGCCGGTAAGAAGACAGCCGAATTAATATTGGCGGACAAAACAGAAGCTCCGTCCGTTACTTCTTTGGCGACAATTCCACCGCCGCCTCATGAAGAAATCAGCGAGGAAGAACTGCTAGCTGCCGCTGATTTAATGACTGACAAGAGCGATTTCGTCGGCGAGGAACCGATTGAGGTGACAAATATCCTAGATAGGATATTCAAGATGCCCACTGAGACTTTTGATGCTAATAGCAAAAAAAACCTTCAGTGTGCAAAGTGTCAGACACAGAATGCCGCTGACTCGGTTTATTGCCGGAATTGCGGCGAAATGCTGGATAATCAAAACCGCATCACCGCAGTTTTGGGCGAGAACAATAAAAACCAACTGGCAATGTTTTGTCCAAATGATGGGTGTGCAAAATTTTCCGCATTCTTTAAGCCGGAAAAGGATACCAAGTTTTGCACTACATGCCGGACAAAGCTACTACAGCTGGTAGTAGAGACGGTGGACAACACACCGCCCCCCGCCGGAATTGTGCAAAAAATTTTTTCCTTCTTCGGAGGGAAAAAATAGTCAATACAAATATTTTGAAAAGCCGCATTTGTGCGGCTTTTTCTTGTCTTTTTTTATATTTACGTTTATATTGGATTAAACAAACATAAATAAGAAAAAGGGGTTGATATTGATGGCTGAGTTGCCGAATCAAAATCAAGAAGATGTTGCTTTTCAGAATGATAACGCAACAATTAAGTCCTTGTTAGAAATTATTAGTAGACAAAACGAAGAAATCGAACAACTCAGAGCTGGTCAAAATAACATGATAAAAGATGATATCACTTCTATAAAACAGATAATATCATCAATAGCCGGTAAACTTGATAAATTCATACAGGTATTTACCAAGTTTATTGATACAAAAATAAAGAGGGAGTGAAAATTTTGGATAATTGGAAATACCCTTTTGTTACTGAAGGGTATTTTTTTCTTGCTTTGATATTTACCTATCGAATATAATAAACATGTATTTATGATTAATAATTTTAAGGAAGGATTGTTTGGCAAAAAAATTTTTTCGCGTCAATCATCAGATTCACGCATCCCAGATTTATTTGATCAATGAAAATGGACAGCCGGTAGGCAACGTGAGTTTGCACGAAGCTCTGACAGCGGCGCAGGAGGCACAATTGGATTTGGTGGAGGTGTCTCCAAATGCCAATCCACCGGTTTGCAAGGTAATTGATTTTGGCAAATTTAAGTACGAGTTGGAAAAACAAGAAAGAAAGCAAAAAGCCAAAAACAAAGCGCAAGAATTGAAGGAAATTCGTTTTTCGGTGCGCATTGATGATCATGATTTTGGTATCAAAACTCAAAAAGCCAGAGCATTTTTGGAAAAGAGGCATAAGGTCAAAATTACCATTCAGCTGCGCGGACGAGAAATGGCCTATCAAAACAGAGCCAGGGAAATGTTGACGGAAATTATTGAACATCTCAAGGATATATCGAAGATTGAGCAAGAGGTCAAAAGAATGGGAAATCGCTTTTTCTTGGTGTTGACACCCGATAGCAAGCCAATTGTCAAAAAAGACGATGAACCGGAAACAAAGGTTGACAAAGTAGTGACAATCGAAGATAATTTAGAATAGTATTTTAGGAAAAAATTTCAATTGCAATATCGCTAAAAAACGAACTGGACAAAATGAATTTGATTGAGCGATAATATTTTGTTATAATTTATTTTGCTTGTATTAATTATCAATTTGAATTTAAAGATATGCCAAAGCTAAAAACACATCGTGGTTACAAGAAACGAATCAAACGAGTAACAAAGAATGGTAAAATTTTGCGAAAGCAAGCCGGTGAAACTCACTTTTTGGAAAAAAGATCACAGAGCAGAAAGAGAAGATTGGACGCTCCAAGAACTGTTCATTCTACCGATGCGGCACGCGTTAAAAAATCTATTCCATATTTATAAACATCGTTGTATTTTTATATTTGTAAATAAATCTAATCAGGTTTGTTTTGTAATTATTTATAGGATAAAAAATGACCAGAATCAAACGAGGAGTGGTAACTCGAAGAAAACACAATAAGTTGATGAAACTGACCAAAGGCTATCAAGGTCCAAAACGCGTAAAAGTGCGCCGTGAGGCTTTTTTGAAGGCCGGAGTATTTGCATTTGCTGGTCGTAAGCAAAAAAAGAGAGATATTAGACAATTGTGGATTTTGCGGATTAGCGCCGCTACCAAATTGCAAGGCATGTCATACAGTAAGTTTATCAACGGTTTGAAAAAGACCCATATCGATTTGGACCGCAAGATTTTGGCCAACTTGGCAATAAATGAGCCAACAGTATTCTCGGAATTGGTAAAAAAAGCTCAAGCTGGTGTAGGAAAAGTGGCGGTAGGCAAATAATCAATCGCAAATATTATAAAAAACATCTTGGTCGCATACTGACTAAGATGTTTTTTATAACGCGGGAGTATCGCAAGTTTAGTCATCAGTATCAAAACCGATCGGATGTTTGTCGGCTTGTTGTTGCATGTCGGGAGTGATATTTATTTCTCCAAACTTGTTTTCGTAGTTTTTGACTTGATTTTGCAAGACATTCAAAAATGCTTTGGTATGCTGCGGACTAAATGATACACGAGATAAGACTTTGACGATTTTCATTTGGGGAATATTTTGCGCAAAATCAAAAGTAAAGCCAAAAGGACTAAAATTGATAAAAACAGAATCAGAATATTTGGACTCCAATTTATCAGGATCGACATTGATATTTATGCCCGGTTTTTTGGTTGGTTCTTCGGCCATGTTGTTGATGTTAAAAATAAAATAAATGCATACATGTTCATTATAATCCATTTGCGAATAATACATGAATTATATTTCCTAAAATTAAAGAAAGATTAAATTTTCATTATAAATACCTAGACTGTGGATAATTTTATAATCTATTACTACCGACAGATAGTTGATAAATTTGTAAAAAGTTTATTGACGATAAATGGCAGATAAGGTAATATTGTTATGAAGTAATTATTATCCTTTCTTGCATACGCAGGAAAGGTATTTAGTTTAAATGTTATTTTTTAAAGAAAAATTATGTCAAATGATAATAAATATTTGGTAACAGAAGAAGGCCTGGAAGAAATTAAAGTAGAGTTGGAAAAGCTATACGAAGAAAGAAAACAGATCGTGGAACAAATAAAAGAAGCCAAAAGCTACGGTGATTTGTCGGAAAATTCCGAATACGCTGAGGTAAAAGATCGGCAGTTAATTTTGGAAAGAAGAATCGCCGAATTGGAGGATTATGCCAAAAAAGCGATCATCGACGACAAAATGTGTCAGACTGATAAAGTATGTGTCGGCTCTAAAGTAAGAGTGAAGACTGGCAACAAAAAAATGGAATATGAATTGGTAGGCGCTACTCAAGCCAATCCCAGTTCAGGCAAGATATCCGTTGAGTCACCAGTGGGCCGAGCATTGATCGGCAAAATAGAAGGAGATGAAGTGGAAGTAATGGCACCGAAAGGAAAAATTATGTTGGTAATTGAGTCAATTAGTTAATTTTTGTTTTGCAGATTTTTTCGAGAAAATACCCACTTCGACAAAGATAGCGGGTATTTTTAGTTGCAAATAATATATAATAAGAATAATTGATTATTTTGCTAAATATTATGAACGAAGAAAACAATAACGAACAAATTGCATCAGTATTTGAGGTACGAAAAGAGAAATTGGCGCAGATAAAAGCGCTAGGTGACATACCATACAAAGATCGAGGGCGCCGAGATGCCTCAATTAAAGAAATATTAAATGAATTTGAAAATTGGTCTGGCAAAGAAGTGTTTGTGTCGGGAAGGATCATGTCCATCCGCAAACACGGTAAAGCAATTTTCGCGGATATTAAGGACGATTCCGCACAAATGCAATTGCATATAAGAGCAGATAACCTGGCTGGCAACCAGTTTGCTTATTTTGACGAATTGGTGGATATTGGTGATTTTTTGGAAGCGGGCGGCAAACCTTTCGTCACAAAGCGCGGCGAAAAATCTATCGAAGTGATCAATTTTAAATTGTTGTCCAAATCATTGTCACCCTTACCGGATAAATGGCACGGCTTGCAAGATATTGAAAAGAAACAACGATATCGATATTTGGATTTGATAATGGATGACAATTTACGCAATCGTTTTCGCTTGCGAGCAAAATTGGTATCGAGTTTACGACATTTCTTGGATGATCGTGGTTTTTTGGAAGTGGAAACACCAACTTTGCAAGCAAATGCCGGCGGAGCGCTGGCAAAACCATTTAAGACATATTACAACGCATTTGACACGGAAGTGAAGCTGCGTATATCATTGGAAATTCCATTGAAAAAATTAATTTTAGCCGGATATGAAAAAGTTTACGAAATAGGTCGAGTTTATCGTAATGAAGGTCGTGACCCATCGCATTTACAGGAATTTACCCAACTGGAATTTTATAACGCATACGTAAACTACGAAGATTTGATGGAGCTATCGGAAGATATGATCAAAACCGTCCTGGAAAAAACTATGGGGACTTTATTTTTGAAAATTGGCGAGCACAATATCGATATGACTCCCCCCTACCCCAAAAAGAATATTTACGAAATAATTCAAGAACACAGTGGACATGATCTATCAAATCATAAGACTGCGGACGAGTTACGATCATTTATCAAACAAGCCAAAATTGATATCGACGCCGATATTAATAAATTGGATTATGGTAAATTGATAGATGAAATTTACAAAAAAATTGCTCGACCACATGTGATCAATCCGGTATTTTTGATCGATCATCCGATTGAATTGTCACCGTTGGCGCGGGTTAAAGACAATGATCCGACCAAAGTAGACCGCTTTCAACTGATTGTAAACGGTTGGGAAATGTTGAATGCCTACTCGGAGCTGATCGATCCAATTGATCAAGAGGAAAGATTTAAGGTACAAGCTCTCAATAAAGAAAAAGGTGACGAAGAGGCACACGATTATGACAAAGAATATGTGGAAGCCATGCGCTACGGCATGCCGCCCATCGCCGGCTGGGGCATGGGCATTGACCGATTTATGGCTCTTTTGACGGGAATTGATAATGTACGAGAATTAATTATTTTTCCTTTTGTGAAACCGAAGGAAGAGCAAATGGATAATCCTTTGGTAGTTGAGAAAGTCAATGAATATAGCGGCGAAGTGAAATTGTCCAATGATTTGGTGGATGATTACCAAGGGCAAGAAGAGGAGCAAAATTTGACGACAGAAATGTTTACAGATGAAGAATTGGACAAATTGAATACGGAAACGACCGGAATAACTCGGGAAGAAGCCAAGGAAGTGATGATTTATAATATCAAAAATGTTAATTTACAAAAACACAGTCTGGCGGTGGAAGCAATATTGCAAGCCATGGCTCAACAGTTGAAGGCGGATAGCGACGTGTGGGGAATTGCCGGTTTGTTGCACGATGTTGATTACGAAAAAACCATGAACGAGCCGACTAAACATTGCAACCTTACAGCAGATATTTTGAAAGGGAAAAATGTTAGCCCATTGATTATTCAAGCGGTAAGAGCACATAATCCGGCTTGCGGCTCAAGTGTTCAAACCAGATTGGATCAAGCAATTTTGGCGGCTGATCCAATGAGCGGCTTCATTGTTGCGGCCGCTTTGGTGCAACCAGATAAAAAACTTGCCAGCGTCAACACAGAATCGTTGATGAAAAAAATTAAAGACAAAAGTTTCGCCAAGGGAGCTGATCGTGAGGCGATGAAATCAGTGGAAAGGCTAGGACTCAGCTTGGAAGAATTTGTGAAAATAAGTTTGGCAGCATTGCAAAGTATAGCTGATGATTTGGGAATGTAAGTTCGAAGTTTTTAGTCATAAAAAAATAAACAGGGTTTTAAAAATCCTGTTTATTTATTTTAAAATATGTTTATTTTTTTTCAATATCAATCAGGTCGAAATGAGATAGCTTGAAATTGCCAATGTAAAACAAACTTCCCATGATGAAAATAATAAAAAAGAAGGATATAATTTCCAATACCAGATCGGATACTATAATAATTTTGGCATCGGATAACAACTTGATTGCCAAAATAATTGGAAAAATCATGGCGCCAGCAAAGGTTAAATAAAGCTGCACTTTGAGATAATATGATCGTTTGGAATCCATTTTATTCACCATCTCTCTTTTTTAAATTTCTTGTTTACTGTAATAAGTTATTGTAGCAGAAAGAATAATGAGAGCACAAGAAATTACAAATTCCAAATGCTAACAATATGCAAGGATCAATATGCAATATGCAAGAAATCGCAAATTCCAAATTCCAGACGAAGCGCAAGAATCAATTTTCAATATCCAATATCCAAGTGAAATCGCAAAGAAATCCCAAATCACAAATTTCAAATTTCAAACAGGAATAAATTAGTTTTAATAAAACAACAATTTTCTTTGTAC
>DAIREY010000085.1:0-2728 GCA_036795335.1 Patescibacteria group bacterium | reverse complement strand
AAAGAAAAAATAACTGTCAACGAATTTTTCTTATTAAATAAAAAGGTATCCCTAGTAAGATACCTTTTTTATGCCATTCACACAAATTACTAAATTCATTATTATTAAAATAAACAACAAATAAACTTTCAACTTTGTCCAAAATAAAAAAATATTGTATCACCATTCTAATAGCTTTTTTTCTATTTTTTCCCAATATTACTCTGGCAAATACTTGGTATTTTACCAACAACAATCGCCCCGGCGTTACCGCTCGCTATCTTCAATCGTCATTCTCCGGCAGTAACACCACTTATTCACGTACTGCCAATTTTACTGGTGAAAGAATATTTACCAATGGCACTGCTAACAATCGCTGGGCCACCGCTTCTTTTGGCAGTAATGTCACTATCCCGGCCGGCACTTGGACTTTTTCCATCCGAGGCAATACCACTAAAAATAGCTGGTATCCTCGTATCAAAATTTATAATTCCACCGGCACACTCATTTACACCTCGACTTCACCAAATGCCATTAGTGGCACAAGCTATATGAATGTCACTTGGACTGACTCTGTCCCATCATTCAGTGTTGGTTCCGGCCAATATTATCTGGTTGAAGTTTATTCTTATCATACACAAAACAGTAATCGCACCGATCGTTTTCAGTTAAATTCCGGTACCAATAACTATATTATTGATCCATATTATCCCACCTACTACGCACCAGCCACTCGGTCTTGGCGATTTTATGACGATCACTCTTCCATTACTCCCGGCATTGCTTACAGCGCCGAAAATATTTCTCCGACAGATATGTACAATCACAACAACATCCGTCTTCGACTTACCATCACTGAAACCGGAGGCGGCAGTCAAACCGGTCGCAAAAAACTGCAATATTCCACTGACAATACCAATTTTTCCGATGTTGGTGAAATTAATTCCGGCGCCACTTGGGCCTATTGTGATGGTGGTGGCATCGACGACCAGCAAATTTCTTCCCTGCTTCTTTCCACTTCAAACGCCACCGGACCTTATGTCGAATCCGGCACTACTTCCTCGACTTATATTCACACCGCCTACCAATCAGCTGAATTTGATTATTGCCTCACGGAAAATTCCGCCAACACCAACACCACCTATTATTTTCGAGCATACGACAACACTTCCAATCAAAGCATTTCTCCCGACACTGGCTATAGTAACCCCTCCATTGTTATTTCCAACCACGGACTAAACGTCAATATTGATTCCAACTTTTCGCTTACACCGATCAGCATGGATGATGCTCCTGGACCAACCTTAGGCAATTTTTCCAATCTCTTTATCAAAGATTATACCGGCACCTTAGCGGGTTGGTCGGTCGTTGCCACCGCTACCGATTTTTCTGACGGATTGGGTCATACTATTCCCATTGATAATCTCACCATGAATACCACCACTATCACACCGGTCTTTGCCGAAACAACTACTGGTATCAATTTGGGAAATGGCGCACTGTCCAATACCCTTCCACTCAATATTGCCTCCACCGGCAGCAACAACGGAGCGGGCAATTTCAACACCAACGGTTCATTCGAATTATATTTACCTCTTGCTACCGTCCCGGGTGATTATTCTTCCACCATCACCATTACTATCAGTTAATTTTTTTAATAATTCGTTTTTTGACTTTTCCACAATAACTACATAATATAAATATTGGAGGTGAACTTTTTGCTATTGCTTGTTATAGGGAAATTAAACATCAAATTTCTTTTTTTTATATACACATTTTTTATTTAAGACATATTATTGTTTTATTAACTATTTATTTTTTACCATGGACGGCAAACAAATTTGGCAAACTACTCTTGGTGAAATGGAAGTCACTATGAGCAAAGCCAACTATACTACTTGGCTTAAAAATACCACTTTTTTGGAATTAAATAACGAAATATTAACCATCGGTGTTGCCAATATTTTTACCAAAGAATGGCTGGAAAATAAATATCACGAAAATATTGTCAAAACTTGCCGCAAAATTTACCCCAATCTAAAAAATATTTATTACAAAGTTACCACTCAAAACAAACCATCAATATCCAATATCACTAACAATTCCGTTTCATCATCAGCCGGCAATAACATCTCTTCCACCCAAATCTCCAACAAAAAACCTACCAATCGTTATACTTTTGAAAATTTTATCGTCGGCTCCAACAATCGTTTGGCTCATGCCGCCGCTTTGGCTGTTGCCCAAAATCCCGGCAATTCCTACAACCCCCTTTTCTTATACGGCGGGGTTGGTTTGGGTAAAACACACCTTATGCAAGCAGTCGGCAATCACATCAAAAAAACTCGCCCGGAAATGAATATTCTGTACTGCCCATCCGAACGCTTCACCAATGATTTGATCAGTGCTATTCGTCAGAAAAAAATGAATGAATTCAAAAACAAATACCGTCAAATTGATTTATTATTAATTGATGATATCCAATTTATTGCTGGCAAAGAACAATCTCAAGAAGAATTTTTTCATACATTCAATGATTTACACGAACATGGCAAACAAATAATTTTATCTTCCGATCGTCCTCCTCGAGCTATTCAAACATTGGAAGAACGTTTATCTTCCCGTTTTGAATGGGGTATGATTGCCGATATTCAACCACCCGATCTCGAAACACGTCTGGCTATTTTGGAATACAAAGCCGGCGAAGCCAACATGGTTTTTGATCCAGAAATTATGTCCAAAATGGCCAGTA
>DAIREY010000017.1:0-13689 GCA_036795335.1 Patescibacteria group bacterium | reverse complement strand
TAATACCAGCTTATCGTTAGCAAGCGACACACCAGCTGGAACAACAATTCCAAAAGGCACACAAGACCAAAAAATGACAAAGTTCAAATTTGTCGGCAGTGGTACAGTACAGAATATAAATATTGCATATGACGGAACAGATATTGATTCAATTGACCATGTTTATCTCTATGATGGTAATAATATGCTAGGTACTGGAGATCGAGATGGAAATTATTTTGCCTTTGAAGATATTAATTGGAATATCAATAATACTAAATATTTAACGGTTGAGGCTGATTTTAATATCGATGCTTTGACTGATAGTACACATAAATTTGGCATTGAAGATATATCAAGTGTGACCGGCTTGAGTGCCATTGGTTCATTCCCTATTTGGGGCGAATCATTTAGAATTGGCAACACAACCGTTAGCACGGCCACCATTGCCAAAGTGGGTAATCCGAGCAATCCAAGTGTAGGCGAATATGCTGATTTAGCTAATTTTAGTATCACAAACGGAACAAATGACATAGCCTTGAACAGTATTAGTTTGACTCAAGATGGTACGATCGACAATGCCGATCTGACGAATCTGGAATTGTGGCAGGGAACGGACAAATTGGCCGAGGTGGGTACAATAATTGATAACAAAATCAATTTTAATTTGACCACCCCCTATCAGATTGATAGCAATACTTCGTGCACCTTGACGGTTAAAGGATTGGCATCGGGCAGCGCAAATGAAACTATAAAAATTTATTTGGCATCAACCTCCGATGCAAATATGGAAGATTTGCAATATAGTATCGGTGCTAATGTGATAAATAATTACGAAGGAGAAACAAATTACTCTGAAGTTACTCTGCAAGGTGCAAGTGTCACTTTGGCTTTCAATGGACCGGCGACCGGACAGATCAATATCGCTCAAGATCAAATAATGATGAATCTAGCTATTACCGCCGCCGATCGCCAGGTGGAAGTAAAGAAATTGTCATTTTTGCTAACCGGCGACAATTTGGAAACGGAAGATACAAAATTGTTTAGTGATATCAAGGTTCGTGAAACTGATAGTGCGTATTCACAAGCAAATACCACGTTGATGGGTCCGCAATCATTATGTGATGATGGTGACAGTCAAACCGACCAAACCAGTTGCATGATTGATTTTACCGATTCATTTTTTGTCGATGCCAATGAAACCAAGTATTTGCAATTAACTTGGGATGTGACGGACAATGATTATTTCAATGGCAATGATAAAACATACCATGTCGAACTATTGCCTTTAACCAGTACTTCGTTTCGTTATACGGATGATGGTGAATATGTGGATACGGCCAATATTGCACCAAATGAAGGTTTTGTCGGCAATGATCAGACGGTTGTTAACAATGCAACTTTGCATGTGACTCTTGATCCGAGCGTAAGTAGCAGCACAGTAACTCGTCCTCAACAAAATTATGATTTTGCTGCTTTTGCCTTTACATCAAGTAATAACAATACGACTATTAACAGTATTAAATTGACTGGATATATAGATGATGATGCGAGTGGTAATTTTTCTGCCGGAATTTCTAATGGAATATCTGTTAATGAAGTAATTCAGTCTGTTAAATTATTAGATGGCGCAAATCAAATAGGCGATCAAGTAGTTGCAAATGATGATGGCACTGTCATTTTTAATAATTTGAGTTATGAAATTCCAGCAAATACAACTAAAGTTATCAGGGTAGTAAGTTCTTTTTCCGGAGATGCTCCCTTCGGAAATAACCCAGATCGAATTTCGTTTGACATCACCGATGCTCAAACAGATATCATAGCAATAGACAATAATTTGAATGCAGTCAATGCCGTTGGAGATGCGTCGAATGGTGGCATTACGCCCAATGTGTTTGTCACGATTCTTTCAGTATCAAATACCTTTCCAATTGGTGAAATAACTGAAGCCACCTGTAGTTATAGTTCAAACATGGTGACTGTTAGAGGGAATGCTTACGATCCTGATGAACAAGATAAACAAATATATATCTATGTTGACGAAAACGGCACACGTCATTATAGTCAAACAGATATAAATGGAGATTTTGAGATTTCGTATACACCGATAAATTTGAGCGAGAAAAATATATCTCTGTATGGCGAAGATACATTGAATAGCCAATATCACTTATTGGATTCACAGAACGGAATTATTTGCCAAGATAATTCATTGCTTGGCACATTATCAGTTCAAAAAAATGACTATACGCCCAACTCAAACATAGTATTAGCCGGCACTTCAAATCTCGAACTTGGAAGATTTGATCTGACAGCGACCGGTGAAGACATGATTGTTCAACAACTTGGGATAAATATCGGTGATGACAATTTGGATAAACAAGCGATAGAAAATGTTTATATTAATTACGAAGGTAATAATATAGCTGCTAATGCTTTCTATCCAGATAATTCTGCCGACAATGAAGCATTTTTTGGTTATTTGGCAATAACTGTTCCAAAAGACAATACAGTTACTTTTAAAATAATGGCTGATTTGAGATCAATGGACAGTAACGGTCTATATAGTGGTAAAAATATAAACGTCGGAGTCAACGATGATATTTATCTACAATTTACCGGACAGACTTCCAGTGCAATCGGCACCGTGTTCGCCAACCATGTGGATGGCGGGGCGGAGGCGGAGGGCAATACCATGGTGATTCATAAATCAAAACCAATTATTTCTAGCACAACTTTGACCAACAATGTCTTAGAAGCTGGTGAAAAAGAAGTATATAAATTTGGTTTAAATGCCAATAATGGTGATTATGAATTTGGCAAGTTTATTTTGAAATATGCCAAAACCGGTAATTACAATATTGATAGCTGCAATGTTTATCGAGATGCTGCGATAGCCGCAAACGGAATTATCAGCACTGATAAAATATCATTTACGTTTAATTCCTCACAAATTATTTCTACTGTTCCAACATATATTATAAAATGTACTTTCAGTGGCACTTTTAGTAATAATAATGCATTTGATTCGTTTATTGATGCCGACACTAATTATGTCGCCAATGATACTTTTCAAAATATTGCTGCCACCGACGCAAATATTGTGTGGTCAGACTTGGGCGACTCCAATCATTTGGATATTGGCAACAACTCAACCAGTAGTGACTTTACCAACGGTTATTTATTGGAGTCACTTGATCATCAAGTATTAGTCTATACTTCTTCCGAACCAGCAGCGCCAACCGTTGATTTGAAAGCCAATGGCTCAGATGGACCGGTGACGATTAATTCTGGTGATAATATAACAATGAACTGGACGATTACCAATGCTACCTCATGCACAGCCAGCGGTAGTTGGTCAGGCAGTAAGAATAGCAGTGGTGGGGAAGAAACCATTAATAATGTTACAACTGATGGCACTTACACTTTGCAGTGTACCGGTGATGGCGGAACAGCCAGTGATAGTGTGACGGTGAATGTGCAGGAAGCAGTAAATACTGACGCCGGCATAATTTTTATCCGCGGTGGGAATATTTACAAAATAAGTCTTGATGGAACCAATGAGATACAATTAACATCTGGCGGCACCGACAGTAGTCCACGTGTATCTGGCAATGTGGTTTATTTTAGTCGTACCCGTAGTGGTGGAAGTCATAATATTTGGAAAATGAAAACGGATGGTACTGAAGTTACCAAATTGACCGATGACGGAGGCAATGATACTGATCCGCTCTTGGGTGATGGAAAAGTATTTTTTAAATCTAATCGAGTAGCTGATAAAGATTATTATTATATGAATACTGATGGTGGAACTATTACAGCTTTTGATCCAAAAAATAATTTTTATTTTGCACATATAGGACTAGGATATCACAACGGATCAGAACATTTAGTTACAGTCAGCACGGCCACCTGGTATAATCTATATCGTTATAACAATTTATTTGATGTGAATTATCTGACAAATACAAAAGTGGGTAGTGATTATAGTGGTACTGCCGGGGCTAGCAGTTTTATTTGGACTAGCAGTGGAAATACTATGATTATGAGTTGTAGCGTTGATGACGCTTGTGGCACGGGAGGAAATATTTATACCTATAATAAAAACGATGGTAGCAAATCCCATATTGTAGCTGGTAGCTCACCTAGTTTTTCGTCAAGTGAAGATAGAATTATATTTGTAAATAGTAGCGGTCATATTAGTTTAATTGGTCTTGACGGAACAAATGAGGTTGATTTGGGAGTGTCCGGAACTAACCCGCAATATTCTGCTTTGTAAGAATTAAAAAACTTTTAGCCGCCGATCAGTTTGATCGGCGGTTTTTTTGGATTATAAACGCAAAAAAAATATAATGAAGATATGAAGATATTTTTTCAAATAATTATAATTTTTTTAGTAGTCACATTTTCCGCCTGTTACATGGCGACCAACAATCAACCAAATTTATCATTAATTTCTTCTACAATGAAAATTACCAGTCCAAGTTTTGATAATGGACAAAAAATACCGGCCAAATTCACTTGCGACGGCGAAAACATCAACCCAGCTCTAAACATCACCAATGTACCGGAAAATGCGAGAAGTCTGGTATTGATCGTGGATGATCCGGACGCGCCGATGGGTACGTGGACGCATTGGACATTGTGGAACATCACACCAGCGTCACAAATCGATATTGCCGAAAACTCCCAACCGAACGAGGCGATCGCCGGCAACACCAGCTCCGGTCAAGCCGGTTATGACGGTCCTTGTCCGCCAAATGGCACGCATCATTACTATTTTAAGATTTATGCTCTGGATGACGTATTAAATCTCTCGGCCAATGCCAACGTCGAGCAACTGGTCAGTACCATGAATGATCATATTATTGATTACGCTGAGTTAATCGGCATATATACCAGATAATTTTGACCAATTAAAACAACAGGGTTTTACAATATGTATCAGTCAATAATTTAAATATAATTTGTTAATAATGAACACAATTAAATGCACAAACTGCGGGCAGACTATGGAAATATCCGAGGCCTTGACCAAGGATATTCAAGAGCAAATTTTAAAAGACGTAAATGTCCAGCATCAAAATGAAATAACCAGTTTGAAAAACGAATATCAAACAAATTTGGAAAAAACCAAAGCGGATATTCAAAAGCAGGCGATCGAAAAGGCCAACAAAGCTTATGAAGATAAAATCAAATTGACTAAAGACGAAGCCGAAGAGCAAAACAAAAAAAATCAACAGCTGCAAAAAGAAATGCTCGAAATTACCAAAGAGTTGCGACAGGCGCGCGACGCGGAGACCAAAATCAAGATTGAATTTGAGCGAAAATTGATCGACGAACAAGCCAAAATTACTCTCCAAGCCAAACAAGAAGCCGCCGAAGAAGCCAAGTTTAAATTGGCCGAAAAGGACAAAAAACTATTAGACATGGAAAAACAAATTGAAGAAATGAAAAGAAAAGTGCAGCAAGGTTCGCAACAAACACAAGGAGAAGTGCTGGAGTTGGAATTTGAAGAGCGTTTGAAACAACAATTTCCGTGGGACGAAATTCGGGAAGTACCCAAAGGAATCAAGGGGGCAGACATTATTCAATCGGTAAAAACCAAATCAGGCGTTGGTTGCGGAACGATCGTGTGGGAGTTAAAAAACACTAAGAATTGGTCGCCCGGTTGGGTACAAAAATTGACGGAAGACCAACGCGCACTCAAGGCGGAGATGGCCATTTTGGTTTCCATCGCGTTGCCGGATAATGTTAAATCATTTGCCGCCGCCGGTAACATTTGGGTGTCCGATTATCACTCCGCCATCAATCTGGCCGGGGTATTGCGCCAACAACTACTTGAGGTACACAAAATGTCTTTGATCAACAAAGGCAAGGAGACGAAGGCCGAGCAGCTGTATAATTATTTGACGAGCAACGAATTCAAACAACGGATTGAAGTATGGGTGGAATATTTTCAAAACAAACAAATAGACATCAATAAAGAGCGTATTTATTTCACCAAGAAATGGGAAAAAGATGAAAAAGAAATATTTCGTATGATCGAAAATACCGCCGGTATGTACGGTGAAATCCAAGGGGTGATCGGCAGTGCTTTGCCACGGGTTGATTATCTGGAATTGCCGGAGGAAACGGAAACAGAGGCAGAGGTAAATACCAATGAACTTTCGCCTGATAAGTCAAACGATAGACAATTGTTTTGATGACAGAGATGAATTGCTTGCTTTCATGCCGGTTTTTGGTTACTATATTGGTAAAATTGTAACTTGAAAAATAGGAAAAATGCTTCGGAAAGGAGATTTGGTGAGATGAAAAAATCGTCTAATATTTCAAGAAAGGTAAAACAAAAACGATTTTTAATTTTTCATGAACATTCGCCGGTGAAAATTACCGAAGAAGAATATCGGCTAATTGTTGAACAGACACTGGCAGTCAACCAAAAGCAATGGCCAAAACATTGCCGATCAGAATTGATTCCGGAGATTGACAGCCGACAAATACGTTCTCAGGGTATTGCCGATCTATGGGACGATAATATTACAGTTGATAATTTTGCCAAAAAATACCTTGGTTTGATCAGAACGATGGAAAGTATTTTGTGCCAAGGTAATAAATTTATCTCGGAAATATTTTTCGTTGCACACATTCTTGAGAACGATTATAGCCGCAGTCGAGCGGTGGCGGAACGAAGAGTCAATGATCAGCTGATATCTTTTTTAATGCACAAACTGTTACATCCAAAGTTACAGGCATTAAAAAAGAAAGTATTATCGAAAATATTTTTTTTGATATTGAAAGTGCCGAAAAATCAATCCAACCGAGAAAAGAATGGTTTGATTGTGCGGCACGTGGATATTTTTTATATATAATAAAAAATTAAGCCGCTGTTTTTTTTGTAAAACAGCGGCTTTTAAAATTATCTTTTTAAAACATATTTGGTCAAATTTTTACGAACCGGAATATTAATTTGATTCGACAGATCCGGTTCCCAATATTTTTCCGAACAATATTCCGGAAAAATAACTCGGAAACAAATCTTTCCATCTTTTTCGACAATGGTTAGAATGATATAGCTGTCAGCCAAGAAAGGTAGTACGATCTCTTTCTTTTTTGACAGATCCGCTTGGTACATCAGATGACAAATTAACAAAGAAAAGTCTTCGTCATCAATAATGACCAAAAAGTAACCATCCGCTAAAGGTAGAAAATCAACAATTTTCTGTTGCTCCCTGCCCGGCGAAAGAACGGAAAAAATTTGTTGCCACACGCCATCTTGGTCGCAAACTTTGATAGCTTCAAAATCTTGCAACCAGATCCTTTCTTTATCCGGCTCAAATACTAGGCATCTATGGCCGGAAATGTTTATCTCTGATTTGTCCAACCGAGACTGCAAAAATAATTTGCCCGGAACTTGGATCACCATATTCCAAGTGCGACTCATTTGATGAGAGCGGATATTTGTTTCCAGTTTCATTTCTCATCGCACCCCCTTTTAAATTTTTAAATGCCAAAATTTGTTTAAATTGTATGCTTAATATGCCTATTTGTAAATATTATTTTAACGCGCCCGCATCTTGATCAAAGACGCAATATATGGTACACTTATATGACTTTTGCAAAAAAATAAAAAAATAAAACATGGAAGAAAATTTTGAACGATATTCGTCTTTGGCTACTATTGATCCGGATTTGGACGATGATGATTGTTTTGTCCAACACCACGAGCATGAAAATGTTTTGGATTTAATGACAATATCAGCAGAATTGCCGCCAAAACATAATGCTGATTTCGTTGATAAATTAAAAAAAACAGAAAATAATGAAATCCGTCGTCGCCTATTGCACAATCTAACTGCTTTTTTGAATGAAGGAAAACACAACTTGGGCAAGATACAACTGCGACCACACCAAATTTATGCTCTCACTCGTTTGGAAGACGCTTTGCAAGACGATACTTTTGAACGCGGCTATTTTGCTCATCCGACCGGCGCCGGTAAGACTATTTTGTTTATGTCGGTTATGCACGCTACTCAAGCCAAAAAATCGTTGATAATCGTTCCGACCATTCAACTGGCCAACCAAACAATATCAGCGATCAAGAAGAATTTGCCGGACAAAAAAATATCTTACGTTTTTTCCAATATCGACGAACAGCACAATGATATTGTCAGTGGTTATGATGGAGAGGTGGTAATAATGGTGAGAAATAGTTTTGTGTATAAAAATGAGGAAAGAAATGTTGATCGAGCCCACGATTTGTCCAAAGAAAAATTTGATTTGATCATCTGTGACGAAGCACATAATTATTTATCGAAAAATTTTCAGGACGCTTTGAGCCAACAGCAAGGTTTGATATTGGGAATGTCAGCTACACCCGATTATCTGTACTTGAAAAAAATTCGCGCCGGTCACGAAGACTATCGCGAATTTATTTGTAAAAAATCCATTGGTGATTATTTTGGCCAAGAGATTGATCAAATTTCTTTGGAAGAAGCAATGAAACGCGGTATTCTGGCTCCGGCGACGGCGATGGCGGTCAAGGTTAAAAATTTGGATTATAGCGAAGTGGAAATAACCGGTGGTGATTTTAATCAGAAAAGCTTGAATGAATTTTTTTCACGCGAGCAAAATTGGGCAATGATCAAAGAAGCGGCTCTCAATGTTTTCCAAAACGGTTTGCGATACGGAGACAAACACATTTCTATTAACAATAAAAAAGTTTTTATCGTTTGCAGTAATATCGAACAAGCCACAAGCTTTGAAGAAGAATTGCGCAGTCGCAACATCAAAGCAGAATCTGTGACCAGTCAAACACCGAAGAAAAATAACTCCAATTCAATACTGTCGGTCAGCCAGGTGTATGAACGTTACAAAAAAGATGTACACGACGATGATGCCATAAATGTGTTGTTGTCAGTCGATATGCTCAAAGAAGGATGGGATGAACCGATGGCGGAAGTGTGCATTTTTTTGCGACCAACTATTTCTTATGTTCTGTACAAACAAGTGGTGGGTAGAGTCTTGCGATTGAACCCCGACAATAAAAATAAAGTGGCAATGGTAATTGATTTTCATGCTGAAAAAAATGGTCAAGGAGTAAGTCAAATCAATCCGGTGGAAGTTTTTGGCGAGGTCAATTTGACCAATATAGAGAAAGTTGCTGACGAAAATAAAAATGGTAACGAGCACCAAAGACAACAATCCGCCAGCGGCGCATTGATTGATGATAATTTTATTCTCTCAGCGGAAATCATAGATTATAACGATTTTGGCACCAAGCCAAAGTCGATGGAAAAACTGGGGCCGGAGATGATTCGTTTTGATGATTGTATTTATTTGTCGAGAAAAGAAATCAATAGAATATATGGTTTAAAAAATAATAGCAACATCAATCACTTGGCCTTTGATTATAACGGAAAATATTTTTTTCCAGTAGAAAAATTGGAACGATATATTTTATCTTCTACGAATGCACACAAAAATGATCTGGCAGTTGGTGGACAGGTGGCGGAAAAGGCAATCAAAAAGACTATATTAAATAAAGAATTTTTTTCAAAAGCACTGTTTTATATCAAACAAATTGTCAAAAATCAGGACTACAATCCATTGGCCGAAGAGATGAAAATGTGGATAAATGAAGATCAGAAAATATCCGACTACCAATTGGAAAATCGGTTGTCATATCAGTTACTGATGCCGTACATCGAACGACAAATTAATATAGTACATCAAAAAATATCCGACCAAATTGCTGCCGCACAATCCGGCCAACAAACGCCACTATTTGATTTGCCAGGCATTATGGAAGAAGATTATCAAGCCATTGTGGTGAAAGGAGAGCAGTGTCGAAGGGAAAAAGAAGAAGCAATAAAGATAGAACAGCAGCAAGCGGAAGCCAGAAGAAAAGAAGAGGAGAACAAGAAGCAACAAATTGCTGAAGAAAAACAAGGACTAAATAAATTTATTGGTTCGATAAAAGAATACCATCTGATGTCCGAGCGAAAGGAAATGGGCTGGATGATGATCAGACTTGAAGAACGAGAGGTGGAAATCGATGGACACAAACAACAATATTTTGTCAAAAATGTTTTGGACGGAAGTAAACATTTGGTCAAAAAAATAGTTTTGGAGAAAAATAGTTATCAACCGGAATTGGCGGGCGGAGCTGACGGAGCAGTTTATTTTGTGAAAAAAACCGGCCGAACGGCCAAAGATTCATTAAATCCCAAAATAAAAATCGAATTTGTAACAATCGAGAAAGGTTCACCCATACTAGAATTGGCGCCCAAAGGTTATGAATGGGAACAATGGCCAGTAAAAGAAATATTTTATTGATGTTGATGATTTTTAAGTTTGACGGTGAGCAAAATCGCTTTTCGTTGATATAAATATCAGTGCAAATTATTTTTATAATTTAGTTATTACGACACAAAAACCTTGACTAATCATGAATATGATGTTATCATTTGGATAGTTTATTTTTTTAAAAATAAAAAAAATGGAAAATAAATTATTTGAATCAAATGAACAAAACGCCAATCAAGAAGCTTTGGCAAAATGGAGAGAGGCGGAGCAATCAATCAAAGAGGCAATTTTATCTTTAGATGATGATAGCGACGATAGCCAGACCTTGGAATATCTGACAGGTACACTAGCCGTCATAAAAGATAATATCAGTGAATTATCAGGCAAATCAAATTTGAAACAAAATAAAGAACAGGTGGGAGGCAGAATTATTTTTGGCGGGGATAAATATGAAGAAATGAGAAAAAAAAGCTGGATGACAAAATTACGAAAAGAAATAAATGTTCTTGGTTACGTTAAACCATCCGACGAAGCAAATAAAAGAAAACCAAAAGTAACAATTTTGGATCCAAGCCCAACCAAAATTGCCCCTTATCTTGAAAAAAATGAAATAAATGCTTAGATAATTATTTTTTGGATAATGTAAAAGTTCACTTATTAAAATAGAAGTGAACTTTTATTTATAAAAAACAAATGTGAGATAATGGGAGTATAAGAAAAAAATATGAATTGCATGCGCACTATTTTGTTGTTGTTATTTGCTTTGATTGGTTTTGGCGGTTGCTACTATCCGGTGGCCGGTCCCGATAGGAGCGTGAGTGACCAAAATACAATTCGACAAATTAACGAAGATAATTATGCCAAATATTTATTCAGTACCAATGACGCCAATTTCCAAGATGCAATCATTGATATAAACTTTGAAAATAATGATGCCAATGACGAGTATTTGAAAACATGCGGCGGTCTGCTGCCGCAAGGACATGTCCTGACAGATGAGCAAGATCAAACCATTACCTCAAAAACTGACTTATTGTCAAAGATTGTCCCGATCCAAACTCCTGAACAAGCCATGGCTTATGTTTACGCCACCAGTTGCTATCTCAATCCAAGTTTTTTGACTCAATATCAATTTGTAAACAAAAATACCACTGGCTATTTGGTGTCAGTTATTCGATACAATCCGATTGGTTGTGGCCGTCACGCTCATACCCGTTTGTTTTTTGATGTGACATACAATGGTGAAATATCATTGGCGCAAACCCAAGTTTTGGAATGGGGCAGTGAATATTGCGGCGACTAAAAAAATTCCCGCTAATTATTCCGCGAGAATTTTTCAAGTGATATTTTTATTGATAATTGATCGAATTGGTCACCGGTCCCTCCCTGAACAAGGTTTTTCTTTTGAGGGCAGTATTTGGACATTGTTCCAAAAAATTTTGAATCTGATCGGCAGTAACTTCTTTGAACTGTCCAAATATTTCTTGAGTGGCCGGATCGGGCGACGGATAATTTGTGTGAGCAATCTGATTCATGATTTGGGCGATATCCAGATAGACAGCCATGAATTTTTCTAAATTCATCTGGCTGGCAAAATTATTTTGATAGGATTCGGCAAACGATAAACCATTTTTTTCGTCCAACCAAAATTGGTAGCTACCGGCAACCAGTTGAGGGAAAAATCCTCCATACTTGTCACTGGCTAAGTTGTTATTGTTGGTGATATCATAACCAGCGGCGTTGTATAGCCGGATTTCGAAATCACCAAAATTTTCGTCACGAGAAAGCAATTGCTCACTCTCCAGTAAAGACAACATCAAGACCACATTGGCATTATTTTCCACCGAACTGTAATAGATAATTAAATTGGTATCCAAGTGGTCTGGTTTGGCACCTTGAATCTCCGGAGTCACAATATCATTCCAGATAGTGTGATGAGGATTGGAACTGCGTATTTGTGTTTGAATCGCAGTTTGACTATCATCGCCACAACCGATTAAACAGATTACAAGAAAAGCAATGAATAAAATTGAACAAAACAACATGATGAATTTGGACATTCATCATCGCCTCCTTTTTTGTTTTTTAATAATACGTATGTTCAATTTAGCTTGTTTTGTTTCGTTTTTCAATAGTAACAATATTGCTCGTTAAGCCGAAATACCAAAATATCTGATTGATTTTTTTGATAATATCGGATATAATATGTAGATTTATTATAAGTATTGCGAATATTTTTTGATGTTAATCACGAACAACAAATTTGGTTTAAGTATATTGTTATTTTTATCAGTATTGACTATCCTGCTGGCTTGGCAGTCCCGGAAAAATAATTCTGACGCGATCATTTCGTATGAATACAATACAACTCCGGTGCAAGCTATGACCAATCTAACGCTAAATGTGTATCCCGGCAGTTTAAATCAATCGATTGAATCCGACTCGACCAGCGCAGCCGAAGTGGCTTTGAGTACGGTTGATGTTTTTTTGGCACCGGATGCCGGTGTCGATTCGACCGGGGTTTTAAAAACAAATATCCGCGACCATCGCGGCATAGCAGCCGGTTGGACCCAAACGGTCAGTTGTGATGATTTTCAAGATGACCAAGGAAATATTATCGACGTTAATCAACTGACAATCACTCCTCAAAAAATTTATTCCGTTGCCAATTCCGATACAACCGGATTGTGGCTGGGCAGTAGCCATAATTTTATAAATCCAACCGATGTAACCCCGATTGTTGTCGCGCCAATTGGGTCGGGAACGGGGCGTTTCCGTTTGGAGAGTGATCTGGCATTGCACGTCAGCAAAGACGTCGTACCGGGAAATTACCATGCTGACATGACAATTACTGTTTCGTAAATATTTCAAAATAAAAAGATAGGAAACATCAAAAAAACAGCTAGCAAAAAGCAAACTGTTTTTTAAAAATGGGCGGTATTGGATTCGAACCAATGGCCTCTACCGTGTCGTGGTAGCGCTCTAGCCAACTGAGCTAACCGCCCGCGGGTTGAAAATTTTCTTTTTTCTAGATTAAATATTATCACACCGGCCGAAAAAAATGAAAAACTCCTCCAGCAGGTTGTTTGTTTTGCGAAAAAAAGGGGGCTAGAGGAGAAGTTTGATTATATTGTATCAGCGAAAGAGGAAAAATAAAAGGCAAATTTGGGAAGAAAAAATATGCAAGGATCAATATGCAATATTCAATTAAATCGTAAGAAATTCCAAACACTAACAATATGCAAGATCCAATACGCAATATGCAATTTAATCGCAGCGTAAAACTAAACAAAAACTATTCTTGTCATCCCCGCCTTGTGCGGGGATCTCATTCGTGACAATATGTAATGATCAATTTTCAATATCCAATATCCAATTAAAATCGCAAGGTGAAATTAAACA